>NZ_CAXBOV010000010.1:0-135474 GCF_963977355.1 uncultured Halopseudomonas sp.
CGCGATTCTGGGTATGGACGAACTGTCCGAAGAAGACAAGCAACTGGTAGCCCGCGCTCGTAAGATCCAGCGCTATCTGTCGCAGCCCTTCTTCGTTGCGGAAGTCTTTACCGGTGCACCTGGCAAGTACGTTTCGCTCAAGGACACCATCCGCGCCTTCAAGGGCATTCTGGATGGCGAGTTCGACCACATGCCTGAGCAGGCGTTCTACATGGTCGGCACCATCGATGAAGCCATCGAGAAAGCGAAGAAAATGTAATGCTAGCGCCCGCGCAAGCGGGCGCAGAATCGAGGCAATGAAATGGCTATGACAGTGCACTGCGATATCGTTAGCGCGGAAGAAGAGCTGTTTTCAGGCCTGGTCGAGATGGTCGTGGCACACGGCAACATGGGTGATCTGGGTATTCTGCCCGGTCACACGCCGTTGCTTACCGACCTCAAGCCGGGTCCGGTTCGGGTGATCAAGCAGGATCGCAGCGAAGAGGTGTTCTACATCTCTGGCGGGTTCATCGAGATTCAACCGAGCATGGTCAAGGTGCTTGCCGACACGGCCGTCCGCGCCGGCGACATTGACGAAGCTGCAGCCGAAGAAGCAAAGAAAGCCGCAGAAAAGGCATTGAGCGAGAAGGGCTCCGAGTTTGATTACGGTGCCGCATCAGCTCGTCTGGCCGAGGCCGCAGCTCAGCTGCGTACCGTCCAGGAACTGCGCAAGAAGTACGGTGGCCGGGCTCCGTCCTGATCACTGTTGCGGTAATAATAAAAAAGGCAGCCCAGGCTGCCTTTTTTATTGGCCTAAAATGATATGCCAGCGGACTTCCGAGTGCAGAAGCTATCCTGCTAAGGCTTACAGCTTTGCTATCATCACCCTACTTATATTCAGATATGGTTCCCCTATGATATTGGACATCGTCATTCTCGCTGCCGGACAAGGCACACGCATGCGCTCCTCGCTTCCCAAGGTACTCCATCCGGTAGCAGGCAAGCCTATGCTGGGGCACGTAATCGACTGTGCAAGGGCGTTGTCTCCCAGGCACATTCACGTGGTTATAGGTCATGGTGCTGAAGCAGTGCGCGAGAGTCTGGTGTCGGACGATCTGAACTGGGTAATACAGAGTGATCAATTAGGCACCGGACATGCCGTAGCCCAGGCGATACCGCATACCGGCGGTGCCGACCAGATATTGGTGCTATACGGTGATGTGCCCTTGCTCAGAACCGCTACAGTGCAACGATTGAGCAAACAGGCCGGACAGACCAACCTGGGTTTGCTTACCGTGACCATGGAAGATCCGACGGGCTACGGCCGTATCGTGCGTAACCCGGCCGGAGAGGTCCAGTCAATCGTCGAGCAAAAGGATGCCAGTGCTGAACATCTGCTGATTACGGAAGCCAACACCGGCATCATGGCGCTACCAGGGTCCCATGCGGCTGACTGGCTCAACAGTCTGTCCAACGATAACGCCCAGGGCGAGTACTATCTGACTGATGTGGTGGCCCTGGCAGTAGCCAGCAAGACCGGGATCGAGGTAGCGCAACCGGATGACGAAGTAGAAGTCATGGGGGCCAACAACCGGCAACAGCTATCGGTTCTCGAGCGTGCCATTCAGTCACGCGAAGCGCTCCGCCTGATGACCGAAGGTGTCACCCTGGCTGATCCGGCGCGATTGGATGTACGCGGGAGCCTGGTAGTCGGCCGGGATATATTTGTGGATATCAACGTTGTGTTTGAAGGGCAGGTAACTATTGAAGATAACGTTGAGATAGGTCCGAACTGCGTTATTCGCAACAGCGTGATTCGAAGTGGCAGTGTGATCAAGGCCTTCAGCCACCTGGATGGTGCCGAGGTGGGAGAAGGCTGTGATATCGGGCCCTATGCGCGGTTACGGCCTGGCACGGTACTCGGTCGCGGAGCAAAGGTCGGTAATTTTGTAGAAACCAAGAAAGCGGATATCGGTGCTGGATCGAAAATCAACCACCTATCCTACGTCGGCGATGCTGTGGTGGGAGAGCAGGTTAATATCGGAGCAGGCACCATTACCTGCAATTACGATGGGGTGAACAAGTTCGTCACCCAGATTGGTGACAACGTGTTTATCGGCTCCAATACGTCATTGGTTGCACCGCTCAGTGTAGGTGCCGGTGCCACCACTGGCGCAGGCTCGACCATTACCCAGGATGTACCGGCAGGTGCGCTAGCGGTGGGACGTAGTCGCCAGCGATCTATTGAAAACTGGCAACGTCCGCTGAAAAAAACCGATTAGCCAAAAGTTTGCCACGGGACGTTTTGGGCCCGTGGTTAAAAAATGAACACATCTCCGCCGACTGTGTCTTATATTGCTAACAGGAATGGGAACACACGGTAGAGGTTAGTCGCAGCTTCAACTGCGTCTCCTGCCCAGCGGTCACCTTGGGCCTCGGCTAATATCTATTCCTGAATCAGCTTATATGGAACGTATCCCAATACCGGCCTTGTGCTACATTGGCCGCCTACTGCATGCAGGTTATGGAGAGCCGGGGTGACCTTGATACCTCTAAAAGAAAAAGAAATCCAGATTGGCAGTCCACTACCGTGGGATCTGATGGACGTTGAAGGCAATGTTCTGATGGAGCAGTCGCGCATCGTAGACAGCCAGCCTCTGCTTGATCAGCTTTTCAAGCTGGGTATCTACCGGGCGGCGCCAGAGCGCAATGCCGCAGAAGACAAGCAGGCTGAAGATGCCGCGCCGCTTCCCAACGAGATGCAGATCTCGACGCTCGCACAGGTACAGCTTGCCCCCGGCGATATGGTGCAGTTGCAAACCATGCATGCCACCCACACCGAGCGCTACCAGGTGAAAATGCTCGGCTTCCATGCGCCAATCAGCCTCATGGTGACCAGCCCCATGGCCCAGGGCAAGCTGGTATTCATCAAGGAAGGACAGCAGTTTCTGGTTCGTGGCTTCGTTGGCAAGGATGCCGTGGCCTACAAGACACGGGTTCTCAAGTCCAACCTGTCACCCTTTCCCTACTTGCATCTCGCCTATCCCGAATCTGTTCAGTCGATGCGTATCCGTGGCTCGGCAAGAGTACCGGTCGAGCTGGTAACGTCTGTTGTTGCACCGCGGGGCAAGGGAGCAGCCAAAATAGTCGATCTGAGCTGGGGCGGCGCGCGGATGTTGTCGCCGCAGCCAGTTGCGGACAAGGAAGACGAAGTGACTCTCTCCTTCCGGATAAACCCTTCAGGACTAGACGTCTATCTGAATATCAAGGGTAAGGTGCGCGCTGTCAGCAAAGATGAAAGCAACAAAGGGCTGGTGGCAACCGGCGTCGAATTCGTCGACTTGAATGAACAGGACCGGCTCTACCTGACCAACATGGTTTATCAGAACCTGCTCAAGGATAACCTCTGATGCGAGTACGCTCTCCTGCAGACTGCTTGTTGGACCTGCGTGGCTGGATCTATAGCCTGCTTCTGCTATTTAGCTTTTATCCAGCTTATGCTGTTTCGTCCGCACAACAGGTTGAGCTGGGTTTGGCCGACCAGGTTTTTCTCGTGGAGTACGTTGCAGATCCAGATAGCCGGCGTCAGGGGCTGATGGGGCGCGAAAATCTGGCTGATGGCACCGGTATGCTGTTTGATTTTCCGGAGGGTACCGAGCCATCGATCTGGATGCGCAACATGGTCATCAGCCTGGATTTACTCTACATCGACTCAACGGGGCGTATAGCTCAGATATTTTCTGATGTGCCCCCTTGCCGCGCAATGCCCTGCGAAATCTACCATGCCAACCAACCGCTACGCTTTGTACTTGAAGTTCCCGCCGGGACTGCCAAGCGCCTGGAGCTTGAAGAAGGCCAGAAACTGGAGCTGGGCGGCATCATAGAAAAGCCGGCGCCTCAATGGTAGACCCCGTTTACTCAGGGTTGAGCAGCTTCTGAATTCTGTTCTAATGATGCTTGGTCGGGCTCTAGCCAGACGCCTTTGCTGATCCTTTCGCAATAGGCTTTCAGGACCGGTGCGTCTGACTTATCACTGTAGTAGTGAATCGATTGCTTATAAGCCACGCCCTGTGCTGTCGCCCCTTCGCAAACCCCGTAAGCGCCGGTTGGACAATGGTCGACGAAATCGATATTGAAGGTCCGATCGGGAATCTGTGGCTGGCAGAAACTGCCAGTAAAAAGGCTGTCCGGAATAGTCATGTTCTGTTGGCACATACGAATCGGCAGTTCATCATCGCTCGAGGTAATCAGGCAAGCCTGTTGGGCCAGGACCTGAGCACTCATCGCACAGAGCAACGCAGTGAAAAAGGGGTAAAAGAGCTTCATTGCAACTCCGTTTGATTGTGATTGGATAGCGGGGCGAGGGTGTCGCGCAGGCTTTGCTCCAGGTCCAGTGGGTCCGGAGTGTTGCTCGAAATCAATTCCAGACGATTGTCCCGGCGCCATTCACTGGGGTGCCAGACCGGTCGGTCCCCAGCTGTTGCATTAAAGGACATCCAGCCTTTATCCGTATGTAACACGCCCTTGGCGCGATCCCAGGAAACTTCATCGAGCCAGGCAGACAGGTCATCCAGTACGAAGTTATTGGATGGATGAATGATCCACCCAATACTGTTCTGGCCGCCTTGCTGTTGCGTGTAACAGTGCCAGTCGTTTACGTCGCGCCATAGCGCGCCTATGGATACTGGCGGTGGCAGAGCGCTCAGTTGAGGGCTTATTGCGGGTCCTTCAGGAGTGGCAGCCACAGGTAGTAATGAGAGATCCAAGGTGCCCTGTACGGCACATACAGAGGCTATGGGATGCATTTTCAGAACCAGCGCTGCGCACTGACTGGAGGTCAGATCTTCTGTTTTGTTCAGGACCAGGAGACCGGCGCATTGCAGTGCTTGCTCTTGAGACTCACTCAGCTTTTCGTTGGCCAGAAGTCGGGTCGCATCAAGCACCATTATCAACGGCTGTAATGTCAGCACGCCCTGCCATGGTTTGGCCGCCAATTGCCGCATCAGGGTCTCTGGATGTCCGAGCCCGGACGCCTCGATGAACAGTCTGTGCGGACGCGCACGGCGCAGCAGTCGACCCAGGCCGACCTGAAAGGGGACGCCATTGACGCAGCACAGACAGCCGCCGGGAATTTCTGCAAGTTGAATGCCTGCAGCATCGGCGTGCAGTAGCGCCGCGTCGATGCCCACTTGACCGAATTCATTAATCAGGACCGCCCAGCGCTCATGATCTGGACGTTGCTGCAACAGACTTTTGAGTAATGATGTCTTGCCTGACCCAAGGGGGCCGGCGATCAGGTGGGTAGGTATGTGTTCAATATTCTGAGGATTCATCATCGGGCAAGCATACCGCCAGGTCGCGGACAGTTCCACGTGGAACCGTACATGGCGGGTCAGTTCAGCCGTTGTCCGAATGACTCCTGAACGTCTTCGGGATTGCCCCCAGGGAACGGATGAGGAGCCAGTTCAATGTGGCGAAGCCTCGGCCCGTAGAGTTCGACATACCCGTGATAGCGTCGTTCGCCCGTGACTGTGAATTCGAATCCATAGCGGCGGACCAGAGCGAAGCGCAGTCCCTTGCTGCGCCCGATCCGCACTTTGTTCAGGTAGATACTCTCATCCAGCAACTGAACATCAGCCTGGCGGCAGTGTTGCCTGACCAGGGCCAATGCCTGATCGCGCAGGCCCAGCGTGCGCCACAACCAGAAGCCGGTGGCGACGGCCAGAATCAACAGGCCAGCATGACGAAGATCGAACATCGAGCCACTTCCTCGGATAATACAGAGCGCCAAGCCTAGCACAGTTGTTGTTGTGGTCTGTCTTGCCTGGGCAGTGCGGGTTCTTGCAGTCAGATACCTGTAGCGCCCTCGGGGGAGGTCTCAGTCCAGAGCACAACACGGTTACGGCCGCTTGTTTTTGCCGCATACAGCGCCTGATCCGCACGCCTGAACAGGCTCTCTATGCTGTCACCCGGTTCCCAACCCGCCAGGCCACCACTGACCTGTAAACCAAAGGAATCGGTACCGTTGTTCAAAACCAGCCCACTCACTTGCTGTCTCAGGCGCTCAAGTAGTCGCAAGGCGGCTGTTGTATCGGTGTCGGCCAGCAGCAGAACAAATTCCTCGCCGCCGAAACGCGCAAAAACATCCTCCTCACGCAAAACTTCTCGGCACAGGTCCGCAAAGCTCTGCAAGGCCTGGTCGCCCGCAAGATGCCCATAGTCGTCATTGATACGCTTGAAGTGGTCCAGATCAAGAATAGCGAGACTCAGGGGGCGATTATGTCTAGCTGCTCGCTTGATCGCTATTTCCGCCTCGGAGTTGAATGCGCGACGGTTGAGCGCGCAGGTCAAGGAGTCCTGGGTAGCCAGCAGGAGCAACTGTTCCTCCAGGGCCTTGCGATGACTGACATCGCGGATTTCGACAACCAGGTCATCACTTTGATCACCCAGCGGTGCAATACTGATTTCGACTGGAAAAAGTTTACCGTTTGCATGTACGGCATTCACATCCAGTTGGCTGGCATATTGGCTGGACAGGTGCTGCTGTATAAAACCGTGGCTGCTGTCTGGAAACAGAGTGAATACCGATTGTTGTAGAAGGCGCCCTCTGGACAGACCACTAAGCTGCTCCAGGCGCAGGTTGGCGTCCTGTATCAGACCGCCCTTTACAATCATTACGGCGGAGGTGGATGCGCCCAGCAAACGCTCGAAACGTACAGCGCTGTTGCGCGCCCGCTCGGCATGTTGCTGGCTGTTGGCAAGGATGCGCTGCATGGTCATAAGTGTGACGCCAATAAATCCCATTACCAACGCCGGAATGGCGAAATTGTAAGGCAGCAGATAGCTGAATGACTCATAGGGATTGATGTAGGGGGCGTCATGCCACCAGTCGTGGTAGCCCAGATATCCACGCAGCAGCGTAACGGCCGAATAGACCAACAGACTAAGGCCCACAAGAAGACGGGCAGGACGGGTGGCAGAGTCGGATTTTTCACGCAGCAACAGAGCGATCGCCTGGAGCGGCAACAGTCCGGCAATCGTAGAATACACACCCATCAGAAAGTCCGAGTTGCCGTCATACACCCAATAGTGGATGTTGAACAGGATCATCAGACTGACGCTCAATGGCACTATCCACCAGGGCAACGGACGGCCCATGAAGCGGAAGATACCCAGCAGGAATAGAGCCTCACCGGCCAGTTGTCCGGCGTTGCCCAGCACATTCAACGTCGGGCTACCGGTAATGATGTATCCGATAAAAAGAATGATCCCACCGATCAGCGACCAACAGCCAGCCATCCAGAAGCCGGGTCCGGAATAGGGGCGGGACATATGCCACAGAGCCGTTGAAGCAACCGCTACGGCGAGTAGCAAGCAGAATCCCAGGAGCATGGGTGAGTAGTACAACAAGGGTCGCTGTCCTGCTATTGGCCAAAGTCCCGAGTATAGCCGTTGGAAAGCGGTTTGGTCGCGTCCAGGTCCTATATCTGCGTGGTCTGGCTCTCGACGGCCAGGACTTGAATGCAGCCTGCTTGCGGATAATGCCAGCGCACGTTCAGATCCCAGAAACGCACACCGTATTCGCGCTCTGGCTCGGGCTGTTGATAGGCCGGTTTGGGATCCTGGGCCAGACACTGCTCGATCAGCTCGATAACCGGCTGCTGCAGCCGAATAGCGTGCTCTCGGGCAGCTTGCCAGGCGGCTGGTTTCCAGGCGACCGGAATCAGAACGGGCGCGCTACTGGCCATCTCGTTGCGGGCGTCCGCTACATGGTCGGCGTAGGGAACGTAGGGTTTGATATCGAGTATGGGTGTGCCATCAAGCAGGTCGATACCGGAGATCAAGAGCCTTCCCGGCTCAACTGCATCCAGGCGTACGACTGACTGGCCCAGGGGGTTGGGGCGATGGGTTGAACGGCTGGCAAAAACACCCACACGCTGATTGCCACCCAGGCGGGGCGGGCGGACGCGCAAGTAATCGGGTCCGGAAGGGGCGGCGTGAAAGACAAAGAGCAGCCACAGATGACTGACATGCTCCAGACCGGCCAGCGCTTCAGGCTTGTCATAGGGTGGGAGCAACTCGAGGACCCCACGCGCAGCCGCGGCCAGGCTGGGCTGCCGAGGTATTGCAAACTTTTCGTGAAAGCACGAATGCACGACGCCTACGGGATCAAATTGGTAGGCCATGCTCTAGGCCAATGACAGCGGCGGAATCGAGTCCGGGTGATCGGGAATCACAAAGTGGCTGCCGCCCTCTATCGCTATCACCTGAAGATTCTCTGCCTGTTGCGCGCTGGCTCGCATGGCGCCAGTCTGCAAGACCCGGTCCTTGCCCGGCACCAGAATGGCTCCACGCTTCACATGTTGGTAGATCTCAGTGCTGGTAGTGTCCATCCAGTCTGCCATGTCCTTCAGGTTGGCGACCATCGTGGAGCAATGCCGCGGATTGAAGGGTACGCCCATGATCAATTCGCGCTTGCGGGAGTCATCGAGCGGGCCCCAAAGGGCTCGATTGCGGTCAGAAATCGGTTGCTGTTGCCACATGGGGAGAAAAAAGGGCACAAACCAGCGGGCCAGCGGTGGCAATGGAGCATATGGCTTGCCTTGGGGTAGCACGGGTGCCTCGAGAATAACCTCGACGTTCTCGAACAATGCTGGTTGTTGCCGTGCCGCTTCAAGGCTAACAGCGCCACCCCGTGAGTGGCCGTGGACCCTTACATTCTCGGTAGTAACCAGGTTACGCAATGCCATGTTCAGTACTTCAGCGTCATAGGCAATGGTACCGGGAGTCGCATTGGGTGTTTTGCTCCAGGCGGGAACACTGGGTCGGAAATCGAGCACCGGCACGTGATAGTCGGCGCTGGTGATCAGGATCAGCTCGATGGCAGGGTCTTCGTAATACTCGGTAAAGTACAGGAAGTTCTCCATGAAACCCGGCATCACGATGACGCTAGCTCTGGGCTGTTTCTCGGCCTGTCTGCGCGCGACGTTGGCCTGCCCGACAGTGAACACCTCTCCCTTGAATGATACAGCCTGTTGTTGGGGTATCTCGCGTCTCAGCAGCCAGCGCCGCAGGTATACAACGACCAATACTGCCAAACCTACCAAACCGATTAGCGATTCCATCTGTACAACTCCATCAGAACTGCCTTGAACATAGCGGTCAAGCCTTGACCTTGTGGTCAGGAACCTAGCATAGCCGATTACCTGTAACCATGAGCCACCCGTAAGGGCGATGGCCAAAGGCTATTTCACTCGCCGTCGTAGATCCAGACCTTATCGGCAGTAAAACGGTAACTGGCGTCAGCGAGTTCGTTGCTGGTCTGGTCTATCAGCAGGTTCCCGCTTATCCAGAAGGGCTCGTAGATATCTTCAATCGCGATGCCCTTGGGGTAGTCCACAAGAATGATCTGGTTTGGCGGCGGAGGAGGAACATGGATGCAGGCGCCGGCGTACGGCACCAGGAAGAAGCTGGTGTAGAGTCCGCGCTCATTGCTCTGCAGTGGCACGGGATAGCCAGCGATCCGCAGTTCCTGGTTATCCAGTTCTGCTACCACGTTGGTGGAGTACATGACCTCAGGCAGGTTTCGGTCGCGTTGGCGCAGGTCGGTGCTGAAGTCGGCCGGGGCCTCTTCAATGTTGTCGTGTCCGATTTCAGGCATATCCAGCATGGCCTGATAGTCTTCTTCGGGCAGCAGATCCAGCCAGTCTACCGTGCGCGGCGCAGCATCAAGTCCGAGGGACACGACAAGCAGAAGGTAAGGCCAATAGCCACGCATGGGAGCTCCCGCATCAGACGCCGATCAGCGCCTGTAATTCGGCGATACGAGCATCGAGCGCCTGGTTGTCGGTGCAGCGCAGGGTGGCATGCCCTACCTTGCGTCCGGTCTTGAATGCTTTGCCGTAGTGATGCACGTGGCAATCGTCGATGGCGGTAATCTGCTCTATTGGCGGAACCTCACCGATGAAGTTCAGCATGGCACTTTCACCCACCTTGGCAGTGGAGCCCAAAGGCAGGCCTGTTATGGCGCGTAAGTGGTTCTCGAACTGGCTGCATCTGGCGCCTTCGATTGTCCAGTGACCTGAGTTGTGCACGCGTGGAGCGATTTCGTTAGCCTTCAGCCCACCGTCTATTTCGAAGAACTCGAATGCGAGTACGCCAACATAGTCGAGTTGTTTGAGTACTCGGGTGGCGTAGTCTTCGGCAAGGGCCTGGAGCGGATGCGCTGCACTGGCAACCGAAAGCCGCAGAATGCCCTTGTCGTGGACATTCAGAACCAGGGGATAAAAAGCCGTCTGGCCATCACGCCCGCGAACGGCGATCAGCGATACTTCGCCCTGAAAGGGTACAAAGCCTTCCAGGATGCAGGGCACGTTACCCAGTTCAGCGAAGGCTCCGGCAACATCTTCTGGATCCCGCAGCACCTTCTGACCCTTGCCGTCGTAGCCCAGCGTGCGGGTTTTCATGACCGCCGGTAAGCCGATGCTGCTTACCGCTACTTCCAGGTCAGCCTGGGACTGGACGTCTGCGAATTCGGGAGTCGGGATGCCCAGGTCCTGAAACATTGACTTTTCGAACCATCGATCACGGGCAATGCGCAGGGATTCGGCATTGGGAAAGACCGGCACGAACTGGGACAGGAAGGCGACCGTTTCGGCGGGTACGCTTTCAAACTCGAAGGTAACCACATCACATTCATCTGCTATCTGGCGCAGATGATCGTGATCGCTGTAATCAGCGCAGATATGCTCGCCCAGCGCCTGGGCACAGGCGTCCGGCGCCGGATCAAGGAACACGAACTGCTGCCCCAGGGGAGTGCCTGCCAGTGCGAGCATGCGGCCCAGCTGGCCACCACCGATTACGCCGATCTTCATGATTAAGTCCTCAGTCCTGACGGGGGTCCGGGTTGTCCAGCACCTTGTCGGTCTGCTGGGCACGGAAATCCTGGAGCGCCTGGTGAAATTGCGGATGTTTGCCGCCAAGAATACTCGCCGACAATAGCGCAGCATTGATAGCGCCGGCCTTGCCTATTGCCAGGGTCGCCACAGGCACGCCCGCGGGCATCTGCACGATGGACAGCAGCGAGTCTACGCCAGAGAGCATCGAAGATTGCACAGGTACACCCAGTACCGGCAGATGGGTCTTCGCGGCGCACATGCCTGGCAGGTGGGCTGCGCCCCCGGCCCCGGCGATGATGACCTCGATGCCCCTGGCGGCGGCTTCCTCGGCATACTGGAACAGCAGGTCCGGCGTGCGGTGGGCCGAAACTACCTTGACCTCGTGGGGAATGCCCAGTTGGTCCAGCATGTCGGCCGTATGGCTCAAGGTGGACCAGTCTGACTTGGAGCCCATGATCACGCCAACCAATGCGGTCATTTATCGGTGCCTCGCTTTCTGTTGTGCCGTGCAGTTACGGCAAAAACCAACAAGCCACGGCAGCGTTACTGGCGTGGCTTGGCGGAGCAGATCGGGTCCCGGCATCCGGGTGCGGCCTGCTGATTGTAGGAAGCCGGACAGTATAACCCGAATTGACGAATATCAGAACTTCTGTGGCCTGAGCACCTCTACATCCGACAGATAGCAGATCATCGCATAGTTGTCGTAGTAGCGTTCCTGCAGATGCTGGATGATCTGCTCAGCGCGCTCCCGACCGCAGATCACCTCCAGTCGGATATTGCCGTCATTATCCCAGCCGGCGCTACGTACCCCACGGGTGCCGCTGCCCCGGGCATCAGACAACGTCCATCCGGGCGCGCCCAGTCGCTCGAGATCCTTTACCAGCCGGGGCTCCAGGGCTGCTTCGCAGATCAGCGTGAGCAGGGTACGGGTTGACATGCTCATGTGTGCTCCTCAGGCGGCCAGCCACTCGGCCAGGGACAGATACAGGGGAATCCCGATCAGTATATTGAAAGGAAAGCTGATACCCAACGATGCGGTCAGGGACAACGCCGGGTTGGCTTCAGGCAGCGCTAGACGCATTGCTGCCGGAACCGCGATATAGGAACCGCTGGCTGCCAGGGTTGCCAGCACGGTCACGCCGCCCACAGTCAGTCCCAGCGCGGTACCCAAAAGCCCGCCGGCCAATGCGCCGATCAGTGGAAAAACCAGAGCGAACACCACCAGTCGGGGCCCTGTGGTGCGCAGACTACCCAGGTGTCGGGAAGCGATCAGACCCATTTCCAGCAAGAAGAAGGCGAGAACTGGCTTGAACATCGTTGTATAAAGCGGTTCAAGGGGAGCGATGGCTTCCTTGCCAGCCAGTACGCCGATAATCAGGCCGCCCAGCAATAACATGATGCTCTTGCCAAGAAATACCTCATGGCTCAGCGCTTTCCAGTCGGTGTCCCGGCGTATGCCTTTGGCCAACAGGATACCGACAATGATCGCGGGTACCTCCAGGACTGCCACAAACAGTGGCATGTAGCTTTCAAATACGATATCGCGGGCCAGCAGATAGGCAATCACCACAGCGAAAGTACCAGCACTGACCGAGCCGTAGTGGGCCGCGATGCTGGCTGCATCAACGCGGGGGAATCGCAGAAGACGCAATAATGGGAAGGCGATCAGGGGCAATGCGATACCCAGCGCCAGCACAGCCAGGGTCTGACCCAGCAAGGCAGGACTGGCCTGCTCAGCCAGTTCAACACCACCGTGCAAGCCGATGGCCAGCAGCAAAATGATCGACAGCGTGTCGTAGAGACCTGGCGGGAGCTTCAGTTCACTCTTCACCAGGCCGGCGATCAAGCCAAAGATAAAGAACAGTACAACCGGATCAAAACCCATGTGTTACTCCAGGAAAGCAGCTGGAAGTCTTAAGCCGGAAGCTCGAAGTTGACCGTGCACTCTGGGAGCACCAGTACTGCATCGCAGCCCGGATGCAGCGTGGTGGCGCTTTCACGTCCAGCTTCAAGCGTTGAGCTTCCTGACTTCCTTTATTCTATCTCGATCAGAATCTCGCCTGGATTGACTCGATCACCCTTGGCGACGTTGACGGCCTTGACCGTGCCGCCGATGGCTGCCTGTATCTCGCTTTCCATCTTCATTGCTTCGCTGACCAGTACAGCCTGTCCGGCCTTGACGGTGTCTCCGACATTCACTAGTACATCGACGACATTGCCGGGCATGCTGGTGGTGACGTGGCCAGGCTGATTGGCCTGCTTGCGCTGGCTACCGCCGCCGCTACCGTCGAAGCTGTTCAATGGCTCGAATACAGCCTCTTCGGGCATGCCATCCAGGCTGAGGTAGAAGTGTCGTTTGCCGTCGCCCTTGACGCTGACGCCGGTAATATCGACGCGATACGACTCGCCATGCACATCAATGATGAATTCGGTTGGAGCACCCGCGTCCGCCATTGGTTTGCCCGGAGTACCGGACGCGCCCTGCTCGGGTAATAGCTCTTCAGGCTTGAGGGTGCCTGCGGCGCGCTCTTCGAGAAACTTGCGGCCCATGTCCGGAAACATGGCGTAGGTCAGAACATCTTCCTCGCTCTGCGCCAGAGTGCCCACCTCTCCACGCAACTTGTCCATTTCCGGCTTGATCAGATCCGCCGGACGCACATCGATTACTTGCTCGTTGCCGATCGCACGGCGCTGCAGAGACTCGTCTACCTGCCCCGGTGCCTGACCATAACGGCCCTGCAGGTACAGTTTTACCTCGTTGGTAATGGTCTTGTAGCGCTCACCGGCAAGCACGTTGAACACGGCCTGGGTACCTACGATCTGCGAGGTAGGCGTCACCAGCGGAGGATAGCCAAGGTCTGCACGCACGCGCGGGATCTCCTCGAATACTTCCTGAATCCGGTTCAGCGCATTCTGTTCCTTGAGCTGGTTGGCCAGGTTGGACATCATCCCGCCCGGTACCTGGTTGACCTGTACCCGGGTATCCACACCGGTGAACTCGCTCTCGAACTGATGGTACTTCTTGCGTACGGCATGGAAGTACATACCGATTTCCTGCAGCAACTCAAGATCCAGTCCGGTGTCGTAGGGAGTGCCTTTGAGGGCCGCAACCATGGACTCGGTACCCGGATGGCTGGTGCCCCAGGCCATGCTGGAGATCGCGGTGTCGATATGGTCAGCGCCTGCTTCGATGGCCTTGATCTGACACATCGCCGCCAGGCCTGCGGTGTCGTGGGAATGAATGAATACCGGCAGATCCGACTCGGCCTTCAGCGCGCTGACCAGCTCGGCTGTGGCGAAGGGGGTCAGCAGACCGGCCATATCCTTGATTGCAATGGAGTCGATGCCCATCTCTCCCATGGCCTTGGCCTGGGCGACGTAGCCTTTCACGCTGTGTACCGGGCTGGTGGTGTAGGCGAGGGTACCCTGGGCGTGCTTGCCGGCATCCTTGACCGCCTTGATGGAGGTCTCCAGATTGCGCACATCGTTCATCGCATCGAAGATACGATACACATCGATACCGTTCTCGGCTGTTTTGGCGACGAAGGCTTTAACCACGTCATCGCTGTAATGACGGTAGCCGAGCAGGTTCTGACCGCGCAGCAACATCTGCAGTCGTGTGTTGGGTAATGCTTCACGCAGCTGGCGCAAGCGCTCCCAGGGGTCTTCCTTGAGAAAACGCACGCAGGCATCAAAGGTCGCGCCGCCCCAGACTTCCAGGGACCAGTAACCCACCTGATCGAGCTTGGCGCAGATTGGCAGCATGTCTTCGGTGCGCATGCGGGTAGCCAGCAGCGACTGATGGGCATCGCGTAAAATGGTGTCGGTAACGGTAATCTTGCGTGTGGTGCTCATTGTCTGTTCCTCGTTATCTGCAAGCTTCATGCGCCAAGCTGCCAGCGGATCGATGTTCTCATGCGGCATGAGGCCTGTTGCCTGCCGCGGGTTTTATAGTCCGGCGTGCGCGGCAATTGCCGTCGCAATCGCCAGCGCCAGTTCCTCGGGTTTGCGTTTGACCGAGTAGCGGGTCAGTTCCGGATGACTCTCGACAAAACTGGTGTCGAACACGCCGCTGCGAAATTCCGCATTACCCAGGATTTCCGAGTAATAGGCTGCGGTGGTCTTCACCCCTTGCAGGCGCATGTCATCCAGCGCGCGCAACCCACGGTCCAGCGCCTCTTCCCAGGTCAGTGCCCAGACAATCAACTTCAGGCACATGGAATCGTAATAGGGTGGAATGCTGTAGCCGGTGTAGATGGCGGTGTCCACGCGTACCCCGGGACCGCCGGGGGCGTAATAACGGGTGATCTTGCCGAAGGACGGTAGAAAATCATTCTTCGGATCTTCAGCGTTGATGCGGAACTGAATGGCGAACCCGCGGTGCTGAATGTCTTCCTGCTTGACGGACAGTGGCAAGCCAGAGGCAATGCGGATCTGCTCGCGGACGATGTCGATACCGGTTATTTGCTCGGTGATGGTGTGTTCCACCTGCACCCGTGTATTCATCTCCATGAAGTACACCTCGCCCTCGGCGAGCAGGAACTCCACGGTGCCGGCATTCTCGTAGCCCACTGCCTGCGCGGCCTTCACCGACAGATCACCGATATAGGCGCGCTGCTCGGGGGTCAGTTGGGGGCTGGGCGCGATCTCGATCAGCTTCTGGTTGCGGCGCTGGATAGAGCAGTCACGCTCGAACAGGTGCACGGTATTACCGTGGCTGTCGGCGAGAATCTGCGCCTCGATATGCTTGGGATTGACGATACATTTTTCCAGAAACACATCGGCGGAGCCGAACGCCTTGGTTGCCTCGGATATGACCCGTGGCCAGGCTTGCTCGAGCTCTGCCTGGGTGTTGCAGCGGCGAATACCGCGGCCACCGCCGCCAGAGGTAGCCTTGAGCATGATCGGGTAGCCGACGCGCTCGGCTTCCTTGAGTGCATCCTTTAGATCTGCCAGATTGCCCTCAGTGCCGGGGGTGACCGGTACGCCAGCCTTGATCATGCTGCGTCGGGCTTCGGTCTTGTCCCCCATGCGGCGAATCACCTCCGCAGAGGGTCCAATAAACTTGATTCCGCGTTCGCTGCAGATGTCCGCCAGCTCAGCATTTTCGGACAGGAAGCCGTAGCCGGGATGTAATGCATCACAACCGGTTTCGACTGCCAGGTTAACCAGTTGGCGAGCATTGAGATAACCGGAAAGGGGATCGCTGCCCAGGTTATAGGCTTCATCGGCACGTTTGACGTGGAGTGCGAAGCGGTCTGCTTCAGAGTAGATAGCCACGGAGCGAATGCCCATCTCGGCGCAGGCGCGCACGATACGAACGGCAATCTCGCCACGATTGGCTATGAGAATTTTCTTGATCACGTCCTGTTTCCTCCTGGTGGTGACCGGGTGCAAACAACTTACGCCTGCGCCTCCCACAAGAGAAATGAATAATAATTGGATTATCCATTAGTAATTGCTTATACATATGCTGAACAGGCGTAGATATAGGGTAGACGAGAATGCGCAAGACGCTTTTGCGGATGACCCTGCGGCAGTTGCAGGTGTTCCGCGCGGTATGCAGTTGCCACTCCTTCAGCCGGGCGGCGGAGGAGATGGCCCTTACCCAATCGGCGGTCAGTCAGCAGATCCGTCAGCTGGAAGAACAGATCGATCAGCCGTTGTTTGAATATGTCGGCCGCAAGCTGTATCTCACCGAAGCGGCGACCAGCCTGCTGGCGGCCAGCGAGGATATATTTGCTCGTCTGGAAAGCCTGGACATGTCCCTTTCCAACTTGCAGGGCAGTCTGCAGGGGGAGCTGCGTCTGGCCGTGGTCAGCAGTATTCAATATCTGACGCCCCATCTGCTCGCAGCGTTCCGGGAACGCTACCCGGAGGTATCCTTCAGGCTCGAGATTGCTACACGAGGTCAGGTTATTCAGCGTCTGCGGGATAATCTGGATGATGTGGTGCTCATGGGTCTGGTGCCGGAGGACCGAGCGCTGGAGTTCTTTCCGTTCCTCAACAACCCGATCATTGCGGTGGCGAGTCCGCAGCATTCCCTGGCGGGGCGCAGCGCCTTGACGCTTGCCGAGATCGAGAATGCGACGGTGCTGCAGCGTGAGCCAGGTTCGGGTACGCGCAAGGCCAGTGATGACTTTCTTCAGGAAAAACGCGTACACCTGCAGCAATCGATGCAGCTGGGCTCCAGCGAAAGCCTGATTCAGGGGGCAATAGCAGGCCTGGGGATAGCCATGGTTTCAGGCCATGCAGCTTCACCCTTCATTCGCAGCGGCGACCTGGTGCGTCTGGACTTCACCGAACTGCCACTGTTACGCAGCTGGTGTGCGGTCCACGCCCGGGGCAAGCGTCTGAGTCCCGTGGCCCAGGCTTTTCTGGAGTTTCTTCGCTCTGAACGCGCCAAGATCCGCACCCTGGCCGAGCGGTTCGAAACCGCCTAGCGGGCAAGCCGGCTATTCAGTGCATCCAGATACCCGGACGCCGCGCTTCCATGATGTCCGGGAAGTCGCATACCTGGGCGTGCAATGCCTGGCTTTCCCGATACTCCTCAATCGCCCTGCGGTAGGCCATACGCTTGCGATCTTCGTTCTGCCGGCGCTGTTTACGTACCGAGGTATTGCCATCCTCATAATCTGCATCAAAAGCCATGGTGGTTCTCCGCTGTGTGAGTACCCCATCAACTTGCGCGTCGAGAATGACGGGAGCGTTACAGAGCAGTGAAACATCTTTGACTTTCAGATCACTATAATCTAATTGCGAATCATTACTATTATCAGTAATATCCTTTGGCTTCTTCACCTGCACCGCCCCGTAGCCCTCGGTGAAGAGTAAATCTTACCTAAACAAAGGATTGAACCGATGCTCCATTCAATGCCCCACTCGCACGCCGTTCGCTACTCGTTCCTGTCCCTCTGTATCAGCTTGGCTGCGACAGGCGTGGCACCGGCCTGGGCGGATGAGGACCTGACTCAGAGCGAGGAAAGCAAGGACGTATTGGTGCTTGATGATGTCACGGTTACCGCGACTAGCATCGGCCCAACGCCAACCACCGAGGGTACCGAGTCCTACACCACCGACTCGATGAATACTGCGACTCGACTTTCACTGCCCATCCGCCAGACGCCGCAGTCCGTGTCGGTGGTTACCCGCCAGATGATCGACGATATGGCGCTGGAATCCATCACCGATGTGGTCGGTGTCACCACCGGGGTTACCAGCAAGGCGCTGGACAGCTCCCGCAGTGGTTTTGCCGCTCGGGGCTTTGATATCACCAATCTGCAGATTGACGGAGTACCCACCACCTGGAGCAGTGGCTGGGCGGCTGGCGAAACGGAGATGGATACGGTGCTCTACGACCGGGTCGAGATCGTCCGCGGTGCTACCGGTCTGGTCACCGGCGCCGGGAACCCGTCCGCGGCAATCAACTTGGTCAGAAAGCGCGCAGATAGCGAGCAGTTCAGGGGCTTCGTCAGTGGTCAGGTCGGCTCCTGGGATCGATATCAGGGCACGCTGGATGTCTCCGGTGCCCTGAATGAGAGTGGTCGCGTACGAGGCCGCGTGGTTGGTAGTTATCTGGAAGGCGACTCCTTCGTTGATCTTGCAAAAAACGAAAGGTCAGTATTGTTTGGCACTCTGGGCATCGACCTGACCGATAATACGTTGCTCAATATCGGCGCCAGCTACCAGGACAACAGCCCTACGGCTTCCATGTGGGGCGGCCTGCCGACCTGGTTCAGCGATGGCACCCGTACTGACTGGGATCGCTCGAAGACCACGGCGACTGACTGGTCCGAATGGGCCTCAAAGCACACCACCTACTACGCCAATGTCGAGCATGTTTTCGATTCCGGCACCAAGTTGTATGCCGCCTATAGCCGCAGCATCAACGAAGGTGACCTGCGCCTGTTGTATGTTTCCGGTGCGCCGGACCGGGTAACCGGCCTGGGCCTTAGCGCCAGTCCTTCCTGGTACGACGTCACGCGGGAGCAGGACAATCTGGATTTGTACGTGAGCACACCGTTCAGTTTTGCTGGTCAGGATCACGAATTCGTACTCGGCCTTATGCACAGCAAGCAGGAACTGGTGACCGACAACCGTCCGCGTTTGAATACGCCGGTGGCCGGAAACTACTATGACTGGGATGGCTCCTATCCGGAGCCCGCATGGGGGCCCTCTAGTACTTACACCACCCAGGATACCGAGCAACTGGGGGCCTATGCCGTGGCGCGTTTGAGACTCGCCGAGCCGCTGCAGCTGATCATTGGTAGCCGCATCAGCAACTGGGACACCAGCGGCACGAAATGGAACGGTGACCCCTACGAGTTCGAGCACGACAAGGAGCTGACACCCTACGCCGGCTTGGTCTATGACATCAATGACCAGCATTCCGCCTATGTCAGCTACTCGGAAATTTTCAACCCTCAGGATTATCAGGACCGCAATGGTGACTACCTGGACCCCCTGGAAGGCCAGAACTACGAAGCCGGGGTAAAAGGCGAGTATTTCGCTGGTCGACTCAACGCCGCACTGGCCGTTTTCCGCATCGAGCAGGATAACCTCGCACAACCCGATGTGGGTGCAGTGGTGCCCGGTGGTATCGCCCAGGCTTATTACCCGGCGCAGGGCACAACCAGTGACGGCTATGAAATCGAGCTATCCGGCGCTCTCACCGATAACTGGAACCTCATGGTTGGCTGGGCTCAGTTCAGCGCCAAGGATGCGGATGGGGAGCGGGTCAATACTCGCTTCCCGCGTCGCACAGCGAATATATTCAGCACTTATCGCATTGATCGTCTGACCCTGGGCGGTGGAGTGAATTGGGAAGACGGCAACTACACCGTAGCCAATAACCCCCTTGGACAAGCGGAAAAACTCGAGCAGCCATCCTATGCGCTGGTCAACCTCATGGCGCGCTACCAGCTCAGCGACGCCCTCAGTGCCCAGTTGAATATCGACAACCTGCTGGATAAAAAGTACTACAGCCAGATCGGCTTCTACAGTCAGCACGCCTTCGGCGAACCGCGCAATGGCAAATTGACCCTCAAATACAGCTTTTGAGCGTGAAAAGCGTGAATAGGCTGCGGCTGGGTATCAACGTTTCTATCAGGGTGCTGTTTGCTCTGGTAGGGGGGTATGCGGTGGCCAATCTCGGCGCGGTGGCATTCGCTGCGCTATTGCCACTGAGCCAGGTCGATGCGGCGCTAGTGTCCGTTCAGGTCAGTTTTGCCTTGTATGCATGTGTTGTTGTCTGGGTGTTCACAGCCCGTAACCTCTGGTGGGCCATCGTCGGGCCCTTGGGGGTGGCCGTGTTTTGCTCGCCCGTCATCATCTTGCTGCTTGCCGAGCGGCTGGGATGAGGGAGACCTTTCGCCAGTCGATGGCCTGGCTGCACACCTGGGTCGGTTTGCTCCTCGGATGGCTTTTGTACTTCATGTTCATCACCGGGACAGCCGGTTATTTTGATACTGAAATCGACCGGTGGATGCAGCCGGAATTACCTGTAGCGCATACGCAGGCGACTCCGGTAGAAACGCTGAGCGCAGCATTCCAGCGATTGCACAAGGTTGCCCCGGACGCCTCTCGCTGGTTTATCACGCTGACCGGTGACCGCAACAATCCCTATCCAGGTATTTTCTGGCAGGGTGCAGGTGGTCGCGGGGAAGAGCTGCTTGACCCTTCCACAGGGGCGCCGCCGGAGGCACGGTCGACAGCGGGCGGGCAGCTGCTGTATCAGATGCACTGGCGCCTGCATTACCTGCCCAGATCAGTTTCCGACTGGATAGTGGTACTCGCCAGCATGCTGATGCTGGTGGCGTTGATCAGCGGGATAGTGGTGCACAAGAAGATCTTTAAGGATTTCTTCACGTTTCGGCCGAAAAAGGGTCAGCGTTCATGGCTGGATGCACATAACGTTGCAAGCGTCATTTCCTTGCCTTTCCAGCTGATGATCACCTATTCCGGGCTGGTATTCATGATGTTCTCCGTTATGCCGTTGACCGTAAGTGCGTTTTACGGCGTGGATGCCGAAGGTCGCCAATCCTTTTTCGGGGAAGCTTTTCCCGGGCCGGAGCAGATCACAGTCATGGGTGAGTCCGCACCTCTGGCCAGTGCCGTGAATCTAATGGAGGGGTTTGCCGCGGGACGCGAGGCGGAGACGCCGCGCTATCTGGTTGTCAGTAATCCGGGCGATGCGAATGCGCGGGTGACAGTCGGTTATGGCGAACTCGCCGGACCCCTGCAGCGTGACGCGGTATTGGTGCTCGATGGCGTCACAGCAAAAGCGCTGGATACACAGCCTGCCGATGTGCCGATGGGGCGACTGAGTCGTGATCTGCTTGTCGGTTTGCACGAGGGGTTGTTTGCGGGACCGTTACTGCGCGGGCTGTATTTTCTTTCGGGTCTGCTCGGCGCCGCAATGATCGCCACCGGACTGGTGCTTTGGACGGTCAAGCGTCGGCAGCGTGCGGACCGAACCGGCGAGCATCATGCCGGTCTACGTCTGGTCGAGAGTCTGAATGTAGCAACCATTGCCGGCCTGCCGCTGGCCATTGCCGCGTATTTCTGGGCCAATCGATTGCTCCCGGTGGGCTGGGAGGCGCGTGCGCAATGGGAGATCAATATCCTGTTTATCGTGTGGGCCTGTCTGTTCCTGCATGCGGGCTTGCGTGCATCAGGAAAGGCCTGGGTTGAGCAATTGGCAGGCGCCGCTCTGACTTTTTTCCTGCTGCCCTTTCTCAACGCGCTGACCACTGATCGGCCCTTGTGGCAAAGCGTTGCGGTAGGCGATTGGATTTTTGTGGGGTTCGAGTTTTGTGTGTTGGTTATCAGCCTTGGGTTCGCAGCAGCGGCGTTTTACCTGTGGCGACACCAGCGCCAATCCTTGAAAGGTATCGTAACCGGCACGGGAACTGCCGAGGCACAATCATGAACTGGCCCGGTGTGGCAGTGCTGTTGTTGGCGCATGCCGGATTCTCGTTTAAGGCTCTGGCTATGGACAAGCACCGCAGACACTTGCTGCATGACCGCAGTTTGTTCTGGCAGCACAGCCGGGTAGTGGAGCTGGGGGGATGGTTATCTTTGGGTGCAGCCCTGTTAGTCAGCCTGAAAGGCTATGGTGCGGGAGTGGGGCTGATATTGCTGTTCGGTATCCTGAGCATGGCAGCACTCGCAGTGATACTGCAGGTCAGCTATCGGCCGAAGTCGGTGAAGCTGGTTTCGCTGTTCTCCCTGGGATCAGGGATTACGGGTCTGCTCTGGTAAGCCCGTTGCGCGCCAGAAGGCACGCTTCTATATCGTTTATTTTCCCTCCAACTCCCGCGCCGGGTAGTGGAGAATGGAGAGGCGGGACTGCCAATTGCCCTGATTTTCCTGCTGGCAGGCCTCCTCGCTGTCGAAGTGAACATTCACATCAATGTCATCAACCTGCATACGGGCCTCGCGGAGTGCGGTTGCAGTCAGTTGATACAGCAATCGTCCGCCTCCGTTTTCCAGTGCGCTGGCAAGATCAGAGCGAGTACCGAAAATCCATACCACGTGGGTTCCGGCCGGATCAAGGTAGTCGGCTGCCAGGGGCACCAGGTACGTCAGCCCTGGCAGCTCCGGTTTGGCAGTTTCCATGGCCCGTTCTAGTGCGGCGATCAGGCGTTCTCGTGTTTCCTGCTGTTCAGGGTTCACCGCCTTATCCTCTCGTCGGTCGCGCTCGCTCGGGAAATTTTCATACTTCGCGTACATGGCGTTCCAGTTGCTCCTGACGCTCCTTGGCTTCAATGCTCAAGGCTGCTGTAGGGCGCAGTAATAGTCGGCGTAAGCCGATCTGCTCACCGCTTTCGGCGCACCATCCGTATTCGCCACTGGCAATCCGGTCCAGCGCCTGATCGATCTTGTCGAGCAGCCGTTTCTCCCGTTCCAGCATGTTCAGCTGGGATTGCCGCTGCTCCTCGGCACTACCCAGATCGGCCGGATCCGAGGGCAGCTCATATTCACGTAAATCCTTGAAATCCCTATCAATTCTCTCACGAAGCTCCTCACGCTCGGTGAGCAGCATGTGTTTGAAAAACGCCAGCTGGGAGTCACTCATATACTCATCAGCGGGCTGTGCGAGGAGCTCTTCCTTGGTCATTGGCGGTGTGCCCATGGTCATTGGCCTGTGTTGTGCTATGGCTTATTTCAGAGGGTTTTCAGGACGTAAAAGTTCCGTAATGGCCAAAGCTGACGCACAATATCGGCACGGAACACGGCCACCAGGGGATACGGGTTGATGGAACAACGGGGCACGCTATTGAGCTGGGATGACAACAAGGGTTTTGGTTTTATCCAGCCGGAGGGGGGCGGCGCAAAACTGTTCGTGCATATTTCCGTGATGCGCGGCGACGCGCGACCCCAACAGGGTGACAACGTTCTGTATCTGGTGGGTGAGGACGAGCGGGGTCGTCCGCGAGCCACGCATATGCGTGGTGAAGCGCTGAGCCTGGACAAGGCTTCGATCCGTCGCAAGCCTCGAGAGGCGGTTTCGGGCAAGCGTGAAAAGCCGGTCAGGAGCGCTTCCAGGCCGCCCAAGGCTAAGACTCCAAGCTTGCGACATAGCTCTGGTATACGGCAGCTGCCACTCAAGCTGGGGGTCTGGAGCCTGCTGTGTATTCTGCCGCTGCTGGGTTCGCTGAAGTTTTACCGGGAGCAGGGCTGGATAGTGCCCCTGGTAGCTTACTGTGCAGCAAGTCTGATCAGCTTTCTGATGTACCGGTCCGACAAACGCAGTGCCCAGGAATCAAGGCAGCGAACCCCTGAAAATATGTTGCATCTGTCGGAGTTGTTAGGTGGCTGGCCAGGGGCGTTGATCGCCCAGCAGCGCTTCCGGCACAAGACCCGCAAGGCCTCGTACCAGACGATTTTCTGGATGATAGTCGTAGCCCATCAGCTTTACTGGGCTGACAGGCTGTTACTGGAAGGGCGCTATCTGGTGCGTTTGCTGGGGTAGCTGATGCTTAAACAGCGACACCCAGCTCACGCAGATAATCATCGTAGGTACCGTTGAAATCGGTCACGCCGTTTTCGTTCAGTTCGATGATGCGTGTGGCCAGACTGGAAACGAACTCGCGGTCGTGGCTGACGAAGATCAGCGTGCCGGGATAGTTTTCCAGCGCCAGATTGAGCGCCTCGATGGATTCCATGTCCAGGTGGTTGGTCGGTTCGTCCATGATCATCACGTTGGCTTTCTGCAGGATCAGCTTGCCAAACAGCATGCGGCCCTGCTCACCCCCGGATATGACTTTCACTGATTTCAGGATGTCATCGTTGGAGAACAGCATACGGCCCAGGGTGCCCCGCACCAGTTGCTCGCCACCGGTAGTCCACTGGGACATCCAGTCGAACAGGGTCCAGTCGTTCTTGAAGTCGTCCGCGTGCTCCTGCGCAAAGTAGCCCAGATCGGCGCTTTCGGCCCATTTGACTGTGCCTGCCATCGGAGTCAGTTCATCCACCAGCGTGCGTAGCAAAGTCGTCTTGCCGATGCCGTTGGGTCCAATAATCGCCACGCGCTCACCAGCCTCAATCTGCAGACTGAGGTTCTTGAACAACGCCTGACCGTCGAAACCCTGGCTGACCTTGTCGAGGATCACTGCCTGGCGGTGCAGCTTCTTGTTCTGGTCAAAACGAATGAATGGGCTGATGCGGCTGGATGGCTTGACCTCGTCGAGCTGGATCTTGTCGATCTGCTTGGCGCGACTGGTGGCCTGCTTGGCCTTTGATGCGTTGGCAGAGAAACGGCTGACGAAGGTCTGCAGCTCGGCGATCTGCGCCTTCTTCTTGGCGTTGTCCGACAGCAAGCGCTCACGAGCCTGGTGCGAGGCCATCATGTATTCGTCGTAGTTGCCGGGGAACAGGCGCAGCTCGCAGAAATCCAGGTCGGCCATGTGCGTGCACACGCTGTTGAGAAAGTGACGATCGTGGGAAATGATGATCATCGTGCTGTTGCGCGTGGTCAGCTGACTTTCCAGCCAGCGGATGGTGTTGATGTCCAGGTGGTTGGTCGGTTCGTCGAGCAGCAGTACTTCCGGATCGGAAAACAAAGCCTGAGCCAGCAGTACACGCAGCTTCCAGCCTGGTGCAACCTCGCTCATCGGGCCGCTATGCTGTTCCAGGGGTATCCCCAGGCCCAGCAGCAGTTCGCCGGCGCGGGCCTCAGCGGTGTAGCCGTCCATCTCGGCGAACTCGGTTTCGAGTTCGGCGACTTTCATACCGTCTTCTTCGCTCATTTCAGGGAGCGAATAGATGCGGTCACGTTCAGCATGCACTTTCCAAAGCTCTTCGTGGCCCATGATCACGGTATCCAGCACGCTGAACTGCTCATAGGCGAACTGATCCTGGCGCAGCTTGCCCAGGCGCACGTTCGGCTCCAGCATCACCTGCCCGCCGGACGGCTCCAGGTCGCCACCGAGAATCTTCATGAAGGTGGTCTTGCCTGATCCATTGGCGCCGATCAGACCGTAGCGATTGCCCCCGCCAAACTTGGCTGACACGTTCTCGAAAAGGGGCTTGGCCCCGAACTGCATGGTGATATTGGCGGTGGAGATCAAAAGAATGTCCTGCGGGAAAAGAAAGAGGTTGTTCTCGTGCGGCGTTCAGAGCCCGAAAACCGGACGGCGCATTGTACGGGCAATGCTTCTTTATTGACAGGGGCGTCCGACGAGCGTAGGGCACACTCGTCGGCTTCGCGATATCAGCAGGGGTGCTGGTGTCTTATTGCTTGAGTAGAGGCAGGGTCAGACAGAAGTCGATTGAGCCATCACCCTGGTCGGCGTACACAGAACCTTCATGGGCCTGGACGATTGCCGCACAGATATACAGGCCCATGCCCAGGCCGCTTTGTTCCGATGCGGGGCTGTCGCTGGTCACTGGCTGAAAAAGTCCCGCCATCTGCTCTGCGCTGAGCGGGTCGATCTGACTGCTGACGGTCAGCGTACTGGTGTCATCCTCCCTCGTCAGCTTAACGATGGTGGGCGTCTCGGCTTTGCTCTGCTGACTCGCATTATTGAGCAGGTGGGCAATGACCTCGGTGTAACGCTCCGCATCTACCATAGCGTTGATGACCGGCTCGATCTGTGCCTCGATTGTCAGATCAGGATATAGCGTCTGTTCGTCTTCCAGAACCGATTTGACCAGGGCCGACAGGTTGGTTTCTACCGGGTTGATACTGATCTTGTTGCCCATCTGCAATTGATTGAGATCGCGTATCTGGGCCAGCATACGGTCCATCTTCTTGCCCGCGGCAATGATGTGTTTGGTCATCTCGATGTCACGCTCGCTCTGCGGACGCAGTAAGGCTGCGGACATGGTTAAGGACTGCAAGGGATTGGACAGATCGTGTCCCAGCCGGGCAATCAGGCTCTGCTGTACACGAGAGGTCATGGCTGCCCGTTGCAGACAGGCTTCGAGTAAATCACCACGCAGAGAGGTCGTTGCCGCAATGTCAGCGTCGCTCCAACCGTCTTTCTGGCTTGTTTGTCCGTCGCGAAACCACAGGAGCCAGCCATCTTCGGGTGGACAGAAACAGATTGCCAACACCCCTTCCAGGTCGCCATCTACCTGTTCCTGAAGGCCGCTGTAATAGACGCCGGTGATAGCAGCCTCATGGAGCGAGCTAAGCGCTTTCAACGCCCGTAGCTCGCAGTCACCCTGCAGGCTGATTACTTCCTGATTGACGATAATCGCTGCGGCGTCGCAGACAACGGTTTCCTCAAAACTCAGCTGAGAGTTACTCAGACACTCAATCAGCCTTTCCTGAGCTTGCACCGCAAGAAGCAGAGCGGTTCGATTATCGGGCAAGTCCCCGACAGCCTGTGACTTCAGAGGTAAGCTGCTCTGCGGGGTACTCGTCGTCGTCATGCGGAGTCCTGATGATGTATGTTTTTACTATGGTGCATCGACCCTTGCTTGAAGCCGCTAGCCGGCGGCGAGCGGAATCGAAACTAGGCAAAAAATACGCATGGCACCCATTACTTGACGGACCCTTTGGGCCCGCCAGTCAATTGTTGTCATGTGCTACAAAAATAGGAAGATTTTTTTTCGTTCAGTCGACTTTTCCCGTCAGCTGCGAGAGGGTCTCGGCCAGTAACTGAATATCGTAGGGTTTGCAGAACACCGGGCGGTCCTCCCAATCCGGTGGCAGGCCTATTGATCCGTAACCGGTAGTAAAGGCGAAGGGCACGCCCCGTTCCTCCAGCAGCCGCGCGACTGGAAACACCTCGTCCTCGCCCAGGTTCACATCCAATAAAGCGCCCTGCAGGTTCATTGATTCGGCCAGTGCTCGAGCCTGCTCCAGCGTCGATGCAATGGCCACAATTGTGAACCCATGGTCTGTGAGCATTTCCTCCAACAGCATTGCGATTACGGGCTCATCTTCCACAATCAGTATTCGGGTCATCTGGGGTATAAACCTTGTTTAGTCGAGCTGCGTACTTTGCGCAGCTATCATCAATAGGTGATGGCTCTCACCTCTGTTTGATTGTGACAAAGCCAGGTCGTTCCAATAAAGCGCTATCGAACATCACCAGGCTGGAAACTGACTGCATGCGTGGGCCATTAGATCCGCCCGTGGATCATGGCGATCGCGCTCACGCCTGAACAAGGGTAATCAATCGTTATTATCGAGATTGCGTTGCCCGGCCTTATGGGTGAGCCGCAATCCGCGCAAGCTACGTTTGACGTTCTTGAGATGGTTGACCAGCGCCGGGCCCCGGCGCATGGCCATGCCCATGGCGAGCACATCGATCACTACCAGGTGCGCGATGCGCGACGACAGGGGCGTGTAAATATCGGTGTCTTCGGTCACGTCGATGGCGATATGTATCTGCGCCAGCTCGGCCAGTGGCGTATGGCTTGGGCAGAGACTGATCAGCGTGGCGCCGGTTTCCCTGACCAGCGTGGCTGAATGCAGCAGATCCTTGGTGCGCCCGGTCTGGGAAATAGTCACTGCCACGTCCTGCGGCCCCAGCGTGACGGCTGACATCGCCTGCATATGCGGATCCGAATAGGCTGCGGTGGATACCTGCAAGCGGAAGAACTTGTGCTGTGCATCGCTGGCCACTGCGCCTGAGGCGCCAAAGCCATAAAACTCCACGCGCCGCGCATCGCTCAGCGCCTCGATTGCCTGCTCCACTTTTTGTGGGTCCAGGCGCTCGCGAACATCCATCAGCGTGGCCAGAGTGGTATCGAATATCTTGTGCGAGAGTTGCCCAACGCTGTCGTCTTCGCTGATGGAAAACTGGCCGAAGCTGGCGCCGGCAGCCAGGCTCTGGGCCAGACGCAGCTTGAGATCCTGAAAGCCGGTGCAACCTATGGCCCGGCAGAACCGCACTATGGTCGGTTCACTGATGCCCACTTCCCGCGCCAGGTCAGCCATTGACGAATGCATGACATCCGCCGCGTGGCCGAGCACATGGTCGGCGACCTTGAGTTCGGATTTGCGCAGTTGCTGGCGACTGGCGGCAATGTGCTGGAGCAGGTTCACGTGGGCTTCATGCGCTAGGGCTTCGTGGTAGTCTGGGATCGGTCTTGCAGGATTTCTTGTAGTTATACTACAAATCCTTCCCCCCTGCCTCCATCCGGGAGAATGAGCGTGCCGGTGCATTACAGTGAACCTTGCGACATAGTGGTATTTGGCGGGACCGGTGATCTGGCCCTGCGTAAACTCCTGCCGGCGCTGTACTACCTTCATCGTGATCGCCATCTGCACCCGGATAGTCGAATTCTTGCCCTGGCCCGCGCCCGGCACGATGAAACGGACTATCGCCGGCTTGTGCAGCGGCATCTGGGCCAATATCTGCCCCCGGGCGATTTCGAGCAGGCCACTGCTGACGCCTTTGCTGCCCGCCTGGATTACATGACCCTGGACGCCAGCCAGCGCGTGGAGTTTCCGCGCCTGGCCAAAGCCCTTGCATCACGACCGGACCGGATCCGGGTGTTCTACCTGGCAACGTTTCCGGAGCTCTTCGCGGCCACGGCGCAGCATCTGGCGTCGGTGGGGCTGGCAGACGACAAGGCGCGCATCGTGCTGGAAAAGCCCCTCGGCCAGAGCCTGGAAACTGCGAATCAGATCAATGACGGCATTGGTGCGGTCTTTGATGAGTCCAGTGTCTTCCGTATTGATCACTATCTGGGCAAGGAAACCGTCCAGAACTTGCTGGCGCTGAGGTTTGGCAATGCCCTGTTCGAGCCCCTGTGGCGCAACGCGCACATCGATCATGTACAAATCAGCGTGCTGGAAACCGTCGGTGTAGAGAACCGGGGCGCCTATTACGATAACGCGGGTGCCATGCGCGACATGGTGCAGAACCACTTGCTGCAGCTACTGTGTCTGGTAGCGATGGAAGCGCCGGTGCATTTTGAGCCTGAAGCGGTCCGTAACGAGAAGCTGAAGGTTCTGGAAGCCCTGCGGCCGATTACCGGTCTGGATGTGCAGGACCGCACGGTACGCGGTCAGTATTCCCGGGGCGTGCGCGCCGGCGAGAAACTCCCGGCTTATTATTTTGAAAAAAACGTGGATCACGACAGCAACACTGAAACCTTCGTTGCACTCAAGGTCGAGGTGGATAACTGGCGCTGGGGTGGGGTGCCTTTCTACCTGCGCACCGGCAAGAGTCTGGCGCAACGGAAGTCGGAGATTGTCATTCAGTTCAAGCCGGTACCCTATCGGTTATTCGGTCAGGGCACAGATGCGCCGGAGCACAATCGACTGGTCATTCGCCTCCAACCTGACGAGAGTATTAGATTGTCGTTGATGGCCAAAAGCCCTGGCCGGGGCATGAGCCTGCAGGATGTAGATCTGGACCTGAATTTTGCCGACGCATTCAACAAGCGCCGCTGGGACGCCTATGAACGCCTGCTGCTGGATGTGATCAGTGGTGACGCGACGCTATTCATGCGGCGTGACGAGATAGAAGCAGCCTGGCGCTGGGTGGACCCGATCATTCAGGGCTGGGAGGACTGCTACCGATCGCCCAAGCGCTATGCGGCGGGCAGTTGGGGGCCAGTAGCAGCAGACAGCCTGCTCGACCGCCTTGGGCACCGTTGGCTGGATCGACGCTAACGCCTCTACCGAGGCGCTCAGGAGTCCATCAGACTTCGGCACTTTCAGTGAGTAGCGCAGTAAAGTCCGCAGCGGGCACCGGTCGGCTGATCAGATAACCCTGTACCTCATCGCACAGGTTCTCCTTGAGAAACGCCAACTGACCATCATGCTCGACGCCTTCGGCTACCACGATCAGGTCCAGGCTGTGGGCCATCGCAATGATTGCCCGGATGATCGCTGCGTCCTGGCTGCGAGCGTTCTGCGGGCTTTGCTCATCCAGCTCGCCGATAAACGCCCGGTCAATTTTCAGAGTCGAGATAGGGAAGCGCTTCAGGTAGGCGAGGGAAGAGTAGCCGGTGCCAAAGTCGTCAATCGCCAGGCGAATGCCCATCTTTTGCAACTGGGCGATATTCTCCGCCACCGCATCCACGTGCTCGAGCAACATGCTCTCGGTCAGCTCGAACTCCAGCAGGCTGGCGGGCAATTGGGCGTGGTCGAGAATCTGCTGCACACGGTCAGCAAAGTTCGATTGACGTAGTTGCTGGACTGACAGGTTAACCGCCACACATATCGGCGCCGGGCCGCGGTGATACCACTCGCTTGCCTGCAAACAGGCCTTGGTCAGCACGGCGTCGCCCAAAGCGACAATCATGCCGGTTTCCTCGGCCATCTCGATAAAGGCTCCGGGCAACAGCAGTCCCTTTTCCGGATGCTGCCAGCGCACAAGTGCCTCTGCACCCTGTATGCGATCGCTGGCCAGGTGCAATTTAGGCTGGTAATAGACAATCAACTGGTCCTCATCCAGTGCCTTGCGCAGTTGATTTTCAAGTTGCAGCCGTTCAAGACTGTAGCCGGGTAGCTGTTCGGTGAAGAACTGGAAGCTGTTACCGCCCAGGTGCTTGGCATGCTGCATTGCCTGATTGGCTTGGGTAATCATGACCAGACTGTCGCGGGCTGAATTGGGAAACTCGCTGATACCGATGGACGCCGTGATCACCAACTCGTGTTCACCAATCTTCAATGGCAGACGCAGGAACTCGAGTATCGTGCTGGCGCGGTATTCAAGACGTTCGCGACTGGTGTCGTGCTCGACGATAATCACGAACTCATCAGCCGAGAGCCGGGCCAGGGTGTCATGCTCCGGGGTGATCTCACGCAGGCGCAGCGCAACCTGGCGGAGCAGTTCGTCTGCGACAGTGTGGCCAAGGGTGTCGTTGATATGCTTGAAGCGGTCCAGGTCGACATGCATCAGCGCAACCTTCTGGCCGTGCTGCCTTGCCCTGGCCGTGGACTCCTGCAAGCACTTGGTAAACATGCTGCGGTTCGCCAGTTCGGTGAGACTGTCGTGGCTGCTCAGGTATTGCAGTTGCTCTTCGGTCTGGCGCCGGACGCTCAGGTCAGCAAAAAAACCGACATAATGGGTCACGTTGCCATTGACGTTACGCACCACGGTCAGCTGTAACCATTGCGGGTAAAGGTCGCCGCTGCGCCGTTGACTGATGCGCTCACCCTCCCAGCGATCATTGTTCTCAAGGATGTCACACAGGGCCTTGAAGCTCAGCTGGTTCTTGGAGGTCTTGTTCGTGTCGGCAATGGGCAGCCCCAGGACGTCTTCTGCGGCATAGCCGGTGATCGCACTGAATGCGTTGTTCACGGTGAGAATGCGCAGATCAGGATCAAGAATGAAAATGCCTTCGGCAGTCGCCTCGAATACCGTGGCCGCCAGTTGTGCCTGCTCGTCCTGAATCTTACGCGCGCTGATATCGCGACGAGTGCCAATCATGCGACGTACGCGTCCATTGGCGTCACGCTCCACCGCCCGGCCACTGTCCTCTACCCATATCCACTGCCCGTTGGCATGTTTGACGCGATATTCGATACGGTAGGAACCGGTGTTCATCCGCATGTGGCTGACCAGGGTGTCGCGGACCATCTCGCTGTCATCAGGATGCACGCGCGGTGACAGATGCGCACGCATGAAGGTCACGGAGTCTGGCGGCATCCCGAATATTTCCAAGAGGTGAGAGTGCACCACCTCGTCGGTTTCCAGATTCCAGTCCCACAGACCCAGTTGGCTGGCATCCATGGCCAGGGTCAGTTGAGTTTCACTTGATTTGAGGGCCGCGCTGGCCTCCTCCAGCTCAGCGGTTCTCAGCGCGACACGCTCTTCGAGCACGCCATGGCTGTCGCGCAGGCCCTGCTCGGCCTGGCGGCGTTGCTGGATTTCCTGGGTAAGTTGATAGTTCAGATCCTCTGTCTGGCGACGCGATTCCTCGAGTCGTGCTACCAACTGCTCATTGTGCAGGCTGGCTTTCAGGGCCAGACCCAGTGAGCGGTTGATAAAGACTGCGCCCATTAACAGGCAACTGAACAGTATGCTGCCCATGAGTCCCCAGTAGGGGCTGGACGCATCATTCTGCAGCAACAGATAAATGCTCGGCATGAGCAGGGCGGGCACTGTAAAAGCCAGGAAAGCAATGTAACGGAAGGCGTAAATAACGCTGACGCACAGCGTGATGCCCGCGGTCAGGGCGTAGGCAGGTGCTTGCAGCATGAAATTGTCTACCGGTACCAGGGCGCTGTATATCCAGCCCAGACACAGACCTGAAGTCAGATTCCCCAAATACAACATCGCTGGCCAGCGCAGGCGCACGCGGTGCGCGTCGGGCGCACTCTGGTAGCGGCGCACCAGCATCATGCGTTGCAGTGTCAATACACCAAGCACAGCCATCCATACCAGCAGTTCAACATGGCTGGTATGTACCCAGAGCAGAGGTAGCATCGCCACGGCGTTGAACATGATCAGCCACTGGGGCAGTCGCGCGAAGGCGAACAACATATCCAGTGCGCGCAGGCGCAGGTGCTGTCGGGGCACAGCTGGTGGTGTGATTGGCGCGAACGTCATAGCGACGTGGTTCCCCCGGGACTTTATGGTTCTTGTTATATTTGGACCGAGTGTAACCTTACACCACCACCTAGGTCTGGCACAGCCCCCAGCCTGTTGATAAATTCAAAACAACCTGTCTGGACTGCACTTTGCAGCCAATTCTTCCGGCTTCGCTGCGCAGGCTGATAGAATGCTGCGATGGATATTTCACATCTGCTCAATTCCCTGAATGACGCCCAACGCCAGGCAGTGACCGCTGCGCCGGGCCAGCAATTGGTTCTTGCTGGTGCGGGCTCGGGCAAGACCCGCGTGCTAGTGCATCGCATTGCCTGGTTGGTCGAGGTCGAGAAGGCCTCGCCCTGGAGCATACTGTCGGTCACCTTTACCAATAAAGCTGCGTACGAGATGCGTCATCGCATCGAGCAGTTGCTGGGCATCTCCCCCCAGGGGATGTGGGTGGGCACCTTCCACGGTCTGGCACACCGCCTGTTGCGCGCCCACTGGCGCGAAGCCGGTCTGGTCGAACAGTTCCAGATACTCGACAGTGACGACCAGATGCGTCTGGTCAAGCGGGTCATCCGCGAAATGGGGCTGGACGAGAACCAGTGGGCGCCCCGTCAGGCCCAATGGTGGATCAACGGGCAGAAGGACGAGGGCTTGCGGCCCCAACATATCCAGCCCGCTGGCGATCTGTTTCTGACCACCATGCAGCGTATCTATCAAAGCTACGAGCAGGCCTGCGCCCGCGCCGGGGTGGTGGACTTTGCCGAACTGCTGCTGCGCTCGCTGGAGCTGTGGCGCGACAATGATTCGTTGCGAGCGCAATATCAGGCACGCTTCAAGCATATGCTGGTGGACGAGTTTCAGGACACCAACGCGGTTCAGTACGCCTGGCTGCGCTTGATTGCAGGCAAGACCCCCAGCCTCATGGTCGTAGGTGACGATGACCAGTCGATCTACGGCTGGCGCGGGGCAAAGATCGAAAACATTCACCAGTTCCAGCGTGACTACCCGAATTCCGAGCTGATCCGGCTTGAGCAGAACTACCGTTCTACCGCAACGATTCTCAAGGCCGCAAACGCCCTGATCGAGCAGAATGCCGGGCGCATGGGCAAGGAGCTGTGGACCGAAGACAGCGAAGGCGAGCCAATCGACCTGTACGCCGGCTTCAACGAGCAGGACGAGGCCCGTTTTATTGTCGAGCGCATCGACCAGGCCGTGTCCGCTGGGATGGCGCGTAGCGAAATCGCCATTCTGTACCGCTCCAACGCCCAGTCTCGCGTGCTTGAGGAAGCGTTGCTGCGTGCCGCGATCCCCTATCGCATCTATGGCGGACAGCGCTTCTTCGAGCGCGCCGAGATCAAGAACGCCATGGCCTACATGCGCCTGGTCGCCAATCGTGGCGATGACGGCGCCCTGGAACGCATCATCAACCTGCCGACCCGCGGCATTGGCGACAAGACCATTGAAGCCCTGCGTCAGCATGCCCGCGAGCAGGATGTGTCGATGTGGCAGTCGGCCTGCGATCTGCTCGACAACAAGGGTTTGCCCGGCCGCGCCGCCAACGCAGTACAGGCCTTCTGCGAGTTGATCGAAGAAATTACCGTGCGGGTAGAAGGCGTGCCCCTCTACAGCATGGCCCAGCAGGTGATCGAGCAGAGCGGATTGTTGCGCTTTCACGAGAACGAGAAGGGCGAAAAGGCCCAGGCACGGGTCGAAAACCTGGAAGAACTGGTATCCGCCGCCCGCGCATTCGAACACGATCAGGCAGACGAAGAGGCCGAGGGCGACACGCTGCTGGCATTCCTTGCCCACGCCTCGCTCGAAGCTGGGGAAACCCAGGCCGATCGCTTTGAAGACAGCGTACAGCTGATGACCCTGCACAGCGCCAAGGGTCTGGAATTCCCGCTGGTGTTCCTGGCCGGCGTCGAGGAAGGCCTGTTCCCGCACAAGATGAGCCTCGAGGAGCCCGGCCGGCTGGAAGAGGAGCGTCGTCTGGCCTATGTGGGTATCACCCGTGCGATGCAGCAACTGGTGATCACCTGGGCTGAAACCCGCAGGCTGTATGGCAGTGAAACCTTCAATCGGGTATCACGTTTCGTGCGCGAAATTCCCAGCGAGCTGATCCGCGAAGTGCGCCTGGGCAGCCAGGTCAGCCGCCCCTTCGGCCCGGCCAAGACCGGCCTGTTCGCAGCCGAAGCCACCGAAGACGCCGGATTCGCACTGGGCCAACGGGTCCTGCATTCGCTGTTTGGTGAAGGGGTCGTACTGAACTACGAAGGCCAGGGCGCCCAGGCGCGCATCCAGGTCAATTTCGATGATGAGGGCAGCAAATGGCTGATGGTCGCCTATGCCAAACTGCAGGCAATCTGAATGCAGCCCGCGCGCCAGTCACCGTCATTCCCGCACCCTCTACAGTCATTCCCGCACCCTCTACCGTCATTCCCGCGAACGCGGGAATCCAAGCGGACCCAGCCCCACACAGCCATCACCAATAAAAAGAGAACCTGACCAATGAAACGCCGCCAACTTCTTACCGCCGCCGGTCTCGGCCTGGGCGCCGTTGCCCTTACCGGATGCTCGGATCAGACCGCCACTAAAGCCGAGCAATCAGCCACACCCGAACAACGCTTCAAGTGGAAGATGGTCACCTCCTGGCCCAAGAACTTCCCCGGCCTGGGCACCACCGCCGAGCACTTTGCCGAAACGGTAAGCGCCATGTCCAATGGCCGCCTCACGGTGCAGGTGTTCGCCGCAGGTGAACTGGTACCCGCACTGGAAGTGTTCGATGCCGTCTCCAGCGGCACCGCCGAACTCGGCCACAGCGCCGCCTACTACTGGAAGGGCAAGAGTCCCTCAGCGCCTTTCTTTACTGCCGTCCCCTTCGGCATGAACGCCCAGGAAATGAACGCCTGGCTGTATGAGGGCGGCGGGTTGGAGCTGTGGCAACAGGCCTACGCCAGCATGGGCATACTGCCCTTGCCCTGTGGCAACACCGGCGTGCAAATGGCCGGCTGGTTCAACAAGGAAATCAATAGCCTGGAAGACCTGCGCGGCCTGAAGATCCGCATGCCCGGCTTTGGCGGCGAAGTGCTCTCCCGCGCCGGCGCCACGACGGTCAACCTGCCCGGTAGCGAAATATTCAGCGCCCTGCAGAACAACGTGATCGACGCCACCGATTGGGTCAGCCCCTACAACGACCTGGCTTTCGGCTTGCACCAGGCCGCCAAGTACTATTACTACCCAGGCTGGCAGGAGCCCTGCGCCGTGCTCGAGCTGAGCATCAACCAGGAAGCCTTTGCGCAATTACCCGCAGACTTGCAAGGCATCGTCCGCGAAGCCGCCCGCGCCACCAACCAGACCATGCTCGACGAGTACACCCGCCGCAATGCCGACGCCCTCAACACCCTGGTCAACGAACACAACGTCGACCTGCGCCGCTTACCGGATGAAGTGCTCGACCGCCTACGCGAACTGTCCAAACAAGTACTCGAAGACACCGCCAACGCCGATCCCCTCAACCGCCAGGTATGGGACTCGATGGAAGCCTTCCGCGAAAAGGTCTGGGCCTACCACGCCATCAGTGAACAGGCGATGTACGCTCTGCGTAGCTGACCACCCCTGTGCTCATCCTTTACGGATGAGCGTCACTCTCGTTACTTTCCGGTACTGGCAATCTGCATTAAACCGGAGCAGTATTGATTGAACAGCAGGCATGGATGCCAGACCTATTTGTGCTCTGCAACGGAGACAGCGCTTTGAGCGTTAGGGGACCAGGGAGAGGGATAGTCATGATGTATTCAAATTCCAGTGCTTATCTCGCGCTTTCAAACATTGCCTGCATAGCTGGCCGGTGGGGCGGAGCTTTGTCGCGTTTCTGTCGTAATGGGCTTATACCGAATTCAAGCGAATACGGGGCTGGGGCGGGATGGACTAGTAACTTATTGATTTTGCGTGGCTCAACGCTTGGGTGCTGGATGGGTGGCGATGTTATGCGGAAGTCGGGATTAATGAATACCGCAGAACGCGGTCTGATCACTGTTAGCCGTACAAAGGATAGATATGAGTGCTCATTTTTCCTCAGTTAAAATGATTAAAGATCAATTTGGTATTGAAGAAGAATCAATGGATGAGTTGAGGTCGAAGCTAAGATCAATTCAAGCAGAGTATCATCCTGATAAGAATGGAGGGAGCTTTTATGATGAATATAGCGAGAGCAAATATCATGAACTCGATGAAGCCATTTCCTACATTGACAGTATTAGCAAAAACAATTCTGAGTTAGTAACGATTTCTGCGGTAACAGACTTGACGAAGGCTGTAACTGCGATGGTGACAGCACAGAACATTGTCTCAAGTAAAGATACTTTACTATCCTCTGAAATAAATCGAAGCATCGAAAGCTATAGGTCAAGGCTTAAAACTCCAAGAATTGCGTTAACAGCTTTAACTGTAGGTATTTCAGCAATTTGGATGTTTCCAAACACAGTGAAAGAACACCCAGTTCTAAGTAAATTCATTAATTTCGACAGTATGACCGCAAATATAGCTTGGCTCAACATGCTGATTTTTGCTGTGGGGTTTTGGGTTATTACCTGGAGAAGAGAAGAGCTGACTAAAGAGCGTCGGGAAAGCTTGAAGACCGAATCAGTTCAAAACAGGCTTTTTACTAGCTTCATTAGTAGCTTAGACAGAGAAACCTTCACTCTTGAAGACTTTGTCGAATTCATTATGTTTCGACATGGAAGGTATCGATCTGCACCTTTCGTTCTTTTCAGTAGTTCGAGCCGAATTGATTCGCCGCTTGCACATGCAACCGCCGAGGTTATCTTAGAAAGAGCACTAAAAAGAAAAGCAATAACAAGCCGTAATTCTGGCTCAATTTCTACAGTGTACCAAATTGTATCGGCTAAAAAGGCCAGCATGTCGGACTCGTAAACTCACCGCTTCTGGCGGCGTTAGCCATACCTTTCACAGGTAAATTTTATGTCAATACCAAAAGCCGCATTTCTGGATACAAGTGTATTTACTGGACAACAATATAACTTTGCGTCAGCGGTACTGACATCGTTTGTTCCTGTAGCTAAAAAAGCAGATCTGAAGCTTCTCTTACCAGATCCAACTTCGAGAGAAATAGCAAGGCAGATTAAAGAAAGGTCTGCAGACGCCTTAAAGGCACTAGACGATGCGCGCCGTAAGGCACCTTTCCTAGCAAAGTGGAAGTATTTCCCGACTAAGCAGCCATCATGGGCCCAGTGGGAGGTAAGTCAGGTTGCGCAAGCTGAGTGGGCCGAATTCCTTAAGCAGTTTCAGGTGGAAAAGCTAGGTTATGATGGTGTTTCGATACCGAAGGTAATGTCTTGGTACGACTCTGTTAGGGCTCCATTTGGAGAAGGCAAGAAAAGAAAAGAATTTCCGGATGCATTTGCGATTGAAATAGTCTCACTATATGCAGAACAAAATGGAATATGTGTTGCCGTAGTGTCTGCAGATCAGGACCTAAAAAGAGCCTGCGAGCATTATTCATCGCTACTTTACTTCCAATCTCTTGCTCAGCTAACAGAGCTTTTGCTGGTTGGAGAGGCTAAGCTCGAAGAGCTAAGGGAAATCCTTTCAGGCAGCTTGGAGATATTGGAAGATGCGGTCTACGAGCAGATCAATGAATTTAGCACATATATCTACGACGAAGGCTTTGAGGAGGAGGAGAGTGTAATTGGGAGTCCGAATATAATTGAGACAACTATTGTCGGGCTTGGAAACAATGAGTGCACAATTGTTTTTCAAGCCGAATTTGACTCTGAGCACAAGATTAAGTGGGAAGAAGTTGTCGATCCAAGCGAAGGCTACACGGAGTCATACAGCGATTGGGTTTCGCAATCAAATACTATTGGCGGAACCGCGAAGCTAATAATTGATCCAGCATCCGGCTCGGTATCCTCAGTTAGCATGGTTGAGGTTAATGAGTCAGAGATTCATCTTAACAGGATGCCACGGAGATATTGAGTGTATATGGCTAACAATCGCAGCCACTGGGACAAAATTTCCGCTGCGCCGCAATTTTGCCCGTGCTGCGGGCGTTAGGCGAAAATAGTACAAGGAATATACTTTGAATTTATTTGATTATCTTTATGTAGATTTGGATAAGGTTATCTCGCTGTATAGTCAACTGACTGGTGGCGTCGTTGAGTTGCGTGAAACTCAATCGGAAAAAGGATCTACTTCAGACAATAAAAGAAACTACGATTTCAAAGTGTTTAAACATGATGCTGGTGGAACAACTCAAGATAGGGAGCAAGATAAAACTACTATCAAGCCTTACCACGCTCTATTACAGGAACTTGAAGCAGAGCTATCTACTTCGGGATACCTGTTGGACTTAGCTAACTTTGATGAGGGCAAGACATTAAAAGACATAGAGCTAAGAACCACACTTAAAAATGCCTTATGCATTAAATGCACAGGAAGGATAGTCATCGAAGACTATGAAAGGATTAAAAAAATCGGTCAAGATTTTCCTGAAATTATAAAACTGATAAACAGAAGTCATGCAGATTCGTTGAGAGATACCCCAGAAATTCAGAAAATCGAGCAGCAAATCAAAGAGCTTGAGAATGTTAGCGGAGATAGAAATGCAAAGGCAAAAGCAAAGAAACAGGCAAAGGAACTGAGAACAGGACTTGATACATTGCTAACCACGTCAACGGCCGTAGACGCGGTTCCACAGTGGATCTTGGATGGTATGGGAACATGGATTGATGCATTTCTACCGAACATTACAAACATACGCGTTTATCCTTTCCATGAAGAAAATGATGAGCATGTTTTTGGTCACCTAGAAGCTTCCAACTTTACCGTTTCAGACTCTACTGCCTTCCACTTCACTTATGGTTCGTTTCCTACAGAAGAGTTTACGATGCTTGGCATCATCACATCTGTTCCTTCTGATGAGGAAGAGGGTTTTGCGCCACTTCAAGAGTTTGAAAAAGAAGAGCTCGAAGACTATGAAAGTGTAGAAAGCGGGTTTCGAGGTATGTTTAGAGGATTTGATGGCATCGAAGCAATGGTAAGGACCTGCCGATACCCGAGAGTGTTGGTTCACCCAATATTAGTATATCGTCAGACATCGCCTAACAAAGCATTGCAGCGGACAAGCCGCTGAATGCGGCGTTATGCACAAAGAGATACTCTGGATGGAATGCTGGATTTGTGGACAACCTGGGACAACAGGCGAGCATCTGATTAAAGCTTCTGATCTAAAATCCTATTTCGGGACTGTGTCGCAACAAAAACCAATCTACCAGAACTCAGAAGCTAGGAAGAATCTTTCTATTGGTAGTATTAAAGCATCAAGCAAGCTTAAATCGGCAGCGCGCCTATGCGCCAAATGTAACAACCAAAGAACGAGCGCCCATGATAAAGCTTGGAGCAAGCTATCGAGCTATCTTCAGGATAACCTAAGAACAATATCGAAAAGTGGTGAAGTAAAACTCGACAAAGTATTCCCAGGCTCGATTGCTCGGGACATGAAGCTGGTGCAGCTTTTCTTTGTAAAGCATTTTGGCTGCAGAGTAATTTCAGATGGCGTGCCAATAAATCTGGAAAGCCTCTCTCAAGCAATACTTAATGAAACAGAACACCCAAATGTTTACATATCCTTCTTGAATGTTTCAGCTCAACTAAAACACAAATACGCTGGCTTAACTCCGATCAAGGCAGTCAACATAAACGGCGTCTCGGTGTTCTGCTCTTGCGCTTATATCGTAGGCAACCTTGCCGTAAACATTATTTACTGCACAGTGGAAAATAATCAAAAAGTATTAAAAGGTGCAAAAAAACCTAGTGAAATGAATAAAGCCTTGAGTCTCGGCGTGCTTTGAGCATAACAATTGGTTCAAACCGTTCGCTTCGCTCACTGGGACGCGAAGTAATTGGGGTCAGATGAGCATTAATTCAAAATTAGTCAGGCTCAGATGATTTCATTTTAATCTGACCCCATTTTTCGCTCTAGGCTCTTATTTGATGTCTTTTTTACTAGATTTCTTTATTTGGATTTTCCTTGGGACTTACGCAGCGCTGAGTATTGGCCAGTTTTTTGTTCTGGATTGGGAAAAGCTAAATGCGAAAGCTGGGGTCAGGTCTTGCCTTTTGCCTCTCGAGTATGGAGAACTCAAAATGAAAATATTGGCCATCGTTTTTAGCTTCGCTTTTTTGTCCGGGTGCGTCGGCGCCACGGTTCCCGTGCAAGGCGATAGCGGGTTGACGGTTCCGCCGTCAACGTGGAGAACGCAAAATTATCGGGTGCCGGGTGACAATACAGGGCTGTTGGTTATCCAGCGCGATACGGGTATGCGGGGTGCTGCTTGTAAGCCTGGGATGTCGCTCGACGGTGAAGATATTGCGCGTATTGATGTGGGCCAGAAGCTTGAGCTCCACCTAAACCCTGGGCGGTATTTGGTGCGTGCGAATCCGAACCAGAACTGCGGAGCCGCATTAGCAGAAACTTTTGTTGAGATCAGTGAAGGCAATACGACGAGCTATCGCTTAGGCTTTGTCGATCGCAGTATGATTTTAGTCCCCGCAGCGCAATAGTCGGCGTCAGCAAGCCTTATTGGGGTCATATGAACATTTTCGATTAATGTTCATCTCCCCCAATTACTCAGTTATTTTTTCATTGATTATGCTTGGGTATGGCTGTCTTAACGCAGCTCTCCTCCACCATCTATACATGACTGTTTAAAGTAAAAATTGTCTGAATAGTAGGCGTAAGAAATCTTTGAACCCCAAGAAGTCCTATAGGAGCAACTTGGAGCGTCCCGCTTACATGATGCTTCTACATTACCAAATGACTGGAAACACAGTGTTTTCATATCATCTATTTGTCCTTTATCATCCATTATGTACTCATCACACTGCTTTTTAGAATAAAAAGTACATGCGAAATCAATTTCAGGAGATGGCGGTGTAGAGATTTGTGTGGTTGTCTTGGGCTGGGTCTGGGCGTTGCCTGTTCCGTCTGGTGGTTGTTTTGTTGGGGCACCTTTGGTCGCAGCGCCTGATGAGGCTGTGGGGGTGGTGCTTGCTGCTGGGGCAGGGGTGCTAGCGTTTGCCTTGGCTCTGCTGCGTTCCAGCTCGGCGTCATAGCTGCCCTGCAAGCTGCGCATCTGGCCGGTACTGCCGTCCGTCATGACATCTGTGATGAAGGCTCCGCCAATAGCTGCTTTGGAAGCCCCGTCTACATCAGCAGAGCCGATGACGGTCGCACCTGCGACGAGCGCGGTTACTTGTCCGAAGTCGATGTCAATATTTTCCCGGTCGTCGGCCACCCAGCGACCGTTGTCGTACTGGTCGCGATATTCCGTGCCGTCGCCAATCAGACCTCTAGTGCGCACATTGAACCAGCCCTGCTTTTTTCCTTCCACATAACGGCCAGCGATAAAGTCGTGGGAGTAATCACCGAAGTGGAACACGGACTCCTCAAAAGCAATACCGTGTTGCTTGCCGCCTTTCCATTGGCCGACGACCAGTTTGTCCAGGCCGTTGGTCCAGGCGCCTGCACCGTTAAGTAGGCCGTTCTGATAATGACCGATCCACACCGCGTAGAAGCGACCCCCTTCATAGTCAAACAGTTTTTGTCTGGCGGCAAATCCGTTCATTTCACCCTGTGAAAAATGCCCTACATATTTCACCACCATGCTTTGTGTGTGCTTCGACAGGCGCATACCGAAGCCATCAGGTTGGCCCTGGTCATTGAAGTCGCCGTAGTAGTAGTTCTGGTAGCCGTTGGTATGCAATTGGCTACTCAGCAGGCGTGCGGTGTGGGTATCGCTGGGGATGCCTCCTATCTGGATAACTCGTGTGCCGTCTTCACGCAGCATGGTGAAGATGCCTTCCGTCATGACCCCCTGTTGAAAGCGGCCAACAAAACGCGCGCCTGACTGCGCCGCTTTAGCCTCGGCTATGCCCTGTGCCAACCCATTGGCGCAGCTGCCGCGCACAAATTGCCAGGTGAAACGTGTGGGTTCAGTGTTCAGATTCCTGAAATGGGCACTGTGATCGGTGATGCGGCAATCAGTCTGGTTTCCTATTGCGGGGTAATACGCCGCCACCGCCGCAGGGAATCCGGCCCGCGCAAGGTCGATGTCGCGCAGCAGGGCTGCCTGATCGTATTCACTTCGAAAGTTGTTCAGTATCGCCTGGTTGCGGGGATCGAAAGTACTGTTGAAGGGCGGTTCGATCTGGGGTTTGGCGCGGGTGATGTCGCGGATGCGGCTTTCCAGGTCCTGCATGACCGGGTCCCTGATGTAGGGGTTGCTCCCGTCCTCGTTGATACTTTGCACAAAGTCGCCGTGCCAGTCGTTGGAGGTAGTGGCGCATCCGCCAATGAGCGCCACTGCTAATGTGGCAAAGATGAGTCTGATCGGATGGTGGTTCACGATTCCTCCCTGGAATGAATCGCCTTGCATGGCTGAGCAACCTTGATGATAGCGTTTTGCTGTTGCATTTCAAATGTGCGGGAAGCTTCAGGAACCAACGGGGTCAGCGTCATTGATGCGCCTGAGCCAATTGCTGAAATGCGCTGCTTATCTAAAGATTCAGGCTCTTCAATACGGGGAATCAATAGCCATGCCGTAGTCAGACGAATATAAGTAATTGAAGTAATCTAGGTCAGATGAACAGTCATGTTAACCACCACCGTTCGATCAGCTCATAGGAAGTATCCATGAAAACTATCAAGGTTGTTGTCACGCTAATTCTCCTTGCCGCCTTTTCCCACGCCTACGCCGCAGCGGGCCTTATTGCAGTCAAGAGCCCACACAGTGCAAAGGCGACCATGGACAGGTTCGAGGTGATCATCAAAGACAAGGGATTGAACGTCTTCGCTCGTATAGATCACGCCGCCGGGGCCGCAAAAATCGGCAAGGCGCTTCGCCCGACTGAAGTGCTCATCTTCGGCAATCCCCAGGGCGGTACACCATTCATGGAGTGTGCGCAGTCGGTAGGAATCGACCTGCCATTGAAGGCGTTGGTGTGGGAGGATGCATCATCGCAGGTTTGGTTGGGCTACAACGATCCTGAGTATTTGGCAGAGCGCCACGGTGTGCCGGAATGCTCGGTGGCCGAGAATCTTCATAAGGCCCTGGCTGGGTTTGCCGCTGCGGCTGTCGCACCTTAGCCAATGATGCCTTTAGCTCAACCGTTATGAATACAGACTATTAGGGAGCGAGTACCAGAATGAGTGAGAAATTGAGTGAGTCCGCTTTGAACGCATTGAAAATCGCGTTTACTTACATGCCAAAATCAATCGAAGTCACAAAATTTGAGTACGGTGATCGCTACCAAAAAGTCCTGGATCACGTTGAAACAGTGAGGGAAATGCTGTTGATGAATGACGTCGACCCTGATGAGGTTTATGGCGAAATAAACCCCGAGAATTCTCCTAATTCGACATATTAAGTGCAATCGCTGGGGTCAGATATCTTCTTGAATTGCAAAAGGGGTGTCTGATCCTTCGGTGTTACCGGGAACAAAGAGCTGCTATTTGCTTGGCTCGCCTGCTAGCCGCCCGACAGGCATACCTGGTTGCGGCCATTCGCCTTTGCTTGATACAAGGCTTCGTCTGCGGCGTTGGCGTAGGTCAGGTTGCTGTCCTGTTCTGTGGGTATCCAGGCAGCAACGCCAATGCTGACGGTAAAGTTAAGGCTGCCGTCGGGAAGTCTGATTTCCAGCTCGGCGATGGCGGAGCGAATCTGTTCGGCCACAGCAGCGGCGTTGACGGCTGGCATGCTGTAGAACACGGCGGCAAATTCTTCGCCACCAATGCGTGCAGCGTACTCGGTGTCACGGCGGCTGTACTCGCTTAGCGTCTGACCTATAACTGCCAGGCATTCGTCACCGACTCCGTGGCCGAATTTGTCGTTGATGTGCTTGAAGTGATCGACATCCAGCATCAGAAAAGCAACCGGTACACCATTGGTGCGACCTTGTTTGATGGCTGCACAGACCTGCTCTTCAAATCCGCGCCTGTTGCTCAACCCCGTCAGAGAGTCGGTGTTACTCAGCCGCTTGAGTTCCAGGTTGGCCTGCTCGAGTTGTCGGGTGCGTGAGGCAACGCTGGATTCCAATAGCGCTGTGTTCTCTTCTTGCATGAGCAGTAAGGCGTCCTGCGCCTGCAAGCGGGAGGCTTTTTCCCGGTTGATACGTTCAGCCAGCGCGATAGACAGCAGCAGAAACTCGAGGATGAACCCCGCCAGCTGTGTGGAGCGGATTGAGTTGGTCATGGGTATTATCCCGGCCATTGCCAGAGTTATACCCAGGGTAGCGCCGACCAGTCCGGTCCAGGCCACGAGAAAGTAGCCGGCGGAAATACTGCCGCGCCGCCAACATGCAACCGCAATAACGATGGCTGCAACGCAGGTGAGCGAACCGCCGTGCTCAATATGCACATAGCCGATAGCCTGGGGGGCGAAGGCAGAGACCAGGGCAGCAAATAACCAATAGCCCAGCACGACATGGCTCAAATGCAGCAGCCAGCCACCTTGGCGACGGAGTTCGAGAAACTGGCGTTCAAACAAGGCGGCGCCGAAGAAGCCGATACTTACCGATAGTACCGTGGCCCGCGAAACCAGCCAGGGGGAATCCCACCACAGAAAATAAGGCCCAAAGCTGAACACGCTGGCGACGTAAAAGGCGCCGCTCAGCACATAGGCACAATAAAAAAGATAGGCCGTGTCCCGGGTAAAAATGAACAGTGACGCGTTATACAACATCATCACTAGCAGGGCGCCAAAGAAGGCGCTCATCAGCAGATTGTTGTCGCGCTCTGCCTTCGGCAGTTCCGAGGGGGCAAGCAGGCGGAATGGCAGGAGCATGGGCGCGTTGGTCTCAAGCCGCAGGTATAACTCCGCTTCACCAGGAGGCAGGCTCAACGGCAAGACTTGAATCGGGCTGTTGACGTCGCGCCTGTGGGGTGCAACGCCGTCACCGGTATGGACGCTGGAAGACCATTCATCGCGAGCGGTGTTCAGAATCCTGGCTTCGATCTGGGTGTAGCTCCAGTCCACTAGCAGCAGCCTTTTGACCTCATCTGTTGCATGGTTGGTTATATGAAAACGCACCCATGCGCCTTCGGGTCGATAGCCCATGTGGAGGGTAGGTTGATCAGAGGTCTGCCAGAGGGGCGCAAAAGGCGGCTCAGTTACTGCAGTGAAAGACTCGGAACCTGGAGCGAGCAGGTATTCTACTGCGGTGATCTCGATGGTATCTGCGGCGTTCGTAGCCTGTGCAGACAGACCGAGTACCGCCAAAACCACAAGCGTCAGAACGACAGTATTAATAAGACGAGTCACGGTTAGCTGCATCGGTTTTTTAGGTCTTGTTGGATGAGCAAGCTTTTGCCTAGTCTAGAAATAAAGCACCGACGTTGCACGTCATTGCTGTCTTTAGTTGTTACTGGAGCCAGACAGTCGATCACATCGCCAAGACCTTATCCTTGGTGCAGCGTCGTTTGCTAGCGCAGTGGTTGTTTACATGCGCCAATATTATGTTGTCAAGAATCACTCTCTCAAGGGTGGGCCTGGCCTGTTCCCTCACTTGAACTTTCTGCTTTATAGTTTGCCAGCCAGCTCTGATTGTTAGTGTTGGTGCTTCGCTACTTTCAATCAGCTTGAGGAAGACTATATGGCCTACGTTCAAATTGACGGCGTGAAATATGAGAAAGAGCTCCTGGATCTTGCAAAGCTCCACACTACTGGTCGTGGTGAAGGAAAGATCTCGGCGGATGAAGCCAAGATATTGATCGAGTCTGCACAGGACGGTGTGGCGGTAACCGAGACCGAATTGTCGACCTTGCACTATATTCGCAAAAACTTTGAATTCACCGATAAAGCGGCAGCGTACTTTGATGCCGAGTTAGCCATTCTTGGCCAAGAGGGATAGTCATGAGTCTGATAAAAACTCTTGCCGAGTTGTTTCTGAAAGATATGGGTTCTCAGGGCGGCTCGCTGGATCTCAATAGCGTTATCGGCGCCATGCAAAAGCTGTTACCCACCGCAGGCGGTGAATTGAATCTTACGCAGCTTGTCAGCATGTTTACCCAGCAGGGTGGGGGCTTGGCATCAATGGCTGCCAGCTGGTTGGGTGATGGCGGTAATCAGGCAATTTCGGCTAGCCAGATCATGAGTGTGCTGGGTAAATCGAACGTGGCCGGTTTTGCCTCTCAGCTGGGTCTGAATACGGATACAGCCGCGCAAGGTCTGGCCGATGTTATCCCTGGCGTGATCGATAAAAACAGCGCTGGCGGATCCTTTCTCGGTGGAGCGGCTGCCAGTGTTCTGGGTAAATTCCTCTCCTGATTGATCCGACGGATGTCGCGTAGCTGATCAGGGAGATGGAAAGATCCATTGCCGAGTTGGAAGCCTTTATCAGTAGCCTGCAGAGTTGGCAGGCAGGCGCTGGAGCCAATCTGACTCCAGCGCCCCTCGATCGCCTTAGACGAAGCCTCAGCTCTGCGGCTTGATCAGGAACTTCTCACCAGTTGCCTGCTTGCCATAGACCGCCATCGATTCCAGCTTCAACGCACCGGCCAGGGAGACCTCGTGGGTGTAGTGACTGGCGAAGGTGGTCTTGATCTCTGCCGCTACGCGCTTGCGCATTGCGACAACAGTTTCCTGGCCAAGCTTGCCCAACGCATTGAACAGCAGGAAGCCGTTCACACCCCAGGCAAAACCGAAGGTGCGGTTCAGCGTAATCGGACCGCGATCCAGGCCGCCGTAGATATACACCTGTTTGAAGATGGTAGATCCATACACGCTGTATTCAGTGATGTCTCGGGATACTGCGACTTCCATGCAGGTGAGAATATCGCTTGCCAATTTGCCGCCACCGATAGGGTCGAAGGCGATGGTCGCGCCGGTCTCGATCAGTGCCTGGGTCAGGTCGGCCATGAAGCTGTCGCTGCTGGAGTTGACCACGTATTTGGCGCCCTGGTCGCGCAACAATTTTTCCTGTTCCGGCTTGCGGACGATGTTGACCAGGTCGATGCCGTCGGCGATGCAGATGCGGTTGAGCATCTGGCCAAGGTTGGAGGCTGCTGCTGCGTGAACGATGGCCTTGTGGCCCTCAGCGCGCATGGTTTCAACCATGGCCAGAGAGGTCAGCGGGTTGACGAAGCTGGAAGCGGCCTCGACTGGGGTGGTACCCGGCTCCAGTTCCAGACAGCTTTGCACGTTGGCACGCAGGTATTTGCGATAGCTACCGCCGCCAATGAACGCAACAGTTTTGCCCATCAGGCTTTGTGCAGCGGCAGATGAGCCTGCTGCGATGACGATACCGGCTCCTTCGTTGCCCACTGGTATCGCCTTGCCGACGCGCTTTTTAACGGCGCCCATGAACTTGGCAGGAACGTCGGCAGTGATGACCGGGCTCTCGGTGCTGCCCGATTGCTTGGCAGTGGTCATATCGGCTGCACTGAACATCACGCCCAGGTCGGACGGGTTGATCGGGGCAGCTTCGATGCGGATGATCACATCGTTTTCGCCCGGCTCGGGGATGTCGATCTCGCGCAGGTTGAGTTCCAGCTTGTTGTCTTCGCTGATGGTTGAGATGAGTTCCATATTGGTGTCTGACATCGTTGTCTCCTGAAAAGGTGAAATTGCATCAATGGGCCAGATGTATGTGTTCCAGCATACAGCCTTGGCAGCACTAGCCCCTAAGAACTCTGCTGCGAGATTGTTTAGATATTCACGGAACCACTGCGGCGCCTGCGCCGGGTTTCGTGCATTGGCGTTGCAATGCGAGTCCAGAATGACCTCATCTGGGTCGGGTGCGCGATCCAGTTCAAGCAGACAGGATAATGGTGGGGTAGAGAGCCACTGGTGCAAGTACGCCGGACATGATCAATCAGGCGAACACACCAGCAGCAGTTCAAGTTTGTAAAGGTGGGGCTGAGACTGCTTTCTTTTTTACGACAGGAGTTGTGTGGATGAGGGATAACTACACTTTCCCGAGTTTGCGGCATAACCCAAACGGGTGAGATTTGATGTTAGAAAGTTGTATTTATTGATAGTCAGAGTCTGTTTTCGATCCAAACTATAGCCCATTGGGGTGATACCTGAATGGGTGAATTGACGCTTCAACCTTTCCAGTAAAAACTTGCTTCGCTCTTGCGGGTTCTCTCCTGTTTTGGAACCAGCACCTGCCAGTAATAACAATAATACACACTGTCGAGGTTCCAATGAAAATCCAGCATAAATCACTTTCCTTGTTGTCACTTCTGGCTGCAAGCGCTTTGATGTTTTCCGCTTCCACCTTTGCCTACAATCCGGCGCCGCCACCACCGTCGCCTACCCCCACGCCTGGACCTGCACCGCTTCCCGGGCAGCCGAATGACGGCTTCCAACGCGGCCCCAACCCCAGCGTTTCACTGCTGCAGGCCGAGCGCGGTCCTTTCAGCGTGAGAAACGCCCGAGTATCTAGCTCGGTCAGAGGCTTCGGTGGCGGTACTATCTACTACCCAACGGGTACCAGCGGCACCATGGGCGCCATTGTGGTTATACCGGGTTACGTTTCGCCAGAATCTTCCATCGCCTGGTGGGGCCCCAAAATGGCTTCCCATGGCTTCGTGGTCATGACTATCGCAACCAATAGAACCACTGATCAGCCAAGCAGCCGTGCCACGCAAATCAACGCTGCGTTGGACTATCTGGTCGCTCAGAACTCAAGCTCCGGCAGCCCGGTCCGCAATATGATCGATACCGATCGCCTGGGTGTAATGGGCTGGTCCATGGGTGGTGGCGGTACCCTGCGCGTGGCCTCGCAGAATCGTTTGAAGGCCGCTATTCCGCTGGCGCCCTATGACACCATCAGCTTCCGCAACGTCGATGCGCCGACACTGATCTTTGGCTGTGAGTCGGACACCATTGCCCCAGTGCGTAACCACGCTTCGCCGTTCTACAACCAGATCCCCGATGCGACAGACAAAGCCTTCGTTGAACTCAACGGCGGAAGCCACACCTGTGCTAACGGCGGGAACCAGTACAACGATACGCTCAGCCGTCTCGGTGTGTCCTGGATGAAGCGCCACCTGGACAACGACACGCGTTACAGCCAGTTCCTGTGTGGACCCAACCATACTTCGGATCGCGACATCTCCGAATACCGTGGTAACTGCCCTTACTAAGTAAAAAGTAATACACATAAAGCTCCGGATCCGAATGGGTCCGGGGCTTTTTTTATATCTTGTTAGCGCTCGGTTTTATGTTTTAACCAGCATGAATAACCTTTGTTCGGCATAACCCAAACAGGTGAAATTTGCTGTGCGGTGCGTATTTACATATGCCCTTAACAATGGCGTGTGCTTATTTTTTATATCGTTAATAGCATTTTAATACCCAATTAGGGTGAAACTTCCCCAATGGCGTTGACTCATCGCTCCCAAAAAATAAGACTAACTTCGTTGCTGCGGGTGACTCTATCTTTTGAACCCGCATTCTGACTGTTAATAAATAATAACCGTCTTACGGAGTTCAAATGAATAACAAGAATAAGTTTTCACCTTTGATGTCGATTCTTGCAGCCAGTGCGTTGCTGTTTTCCGCTTCTACCTTCGCTTACAATCCGCCGCCGCCACCGCCAGATCCGGGCCCAGGCCCAGGTCAGCCAAGCGACGGGTTCGAGCGTGGCCCTAACCCCAGCGTTTCTTTCCTTGAAGCGTCGCGCGGTCCTTTCAGCATCCGAGAGACCCGTGTGTCGGGCACTGTCAGGGGCTTCGGCGGCGGTACCATCTATTATCCGACGGGCACTAGCGGCACCATGGGGGCCATCGTGGTCATTCCCGGTTTCGTATCCCCGGAATCCTCCATCGCCTGGTGGGGACCCAAGCTGGCTTCCCATGGCTTCGTGGTCATGACTATCGCGACCAACAGCGGCTATGATCAGCCAAGGAGTCGGGCCACGCAGATCAACAGTGCCCTGGACTATCTGATTGATCAGAATTCCGATTCCAGAAGCCCGGTTCGCAACATGATCGACACCGATCGCCTGGGCGTTATGGGCTGGTCCATGGGTGGTGGCGGCACATTGCGCGTGGCTTCGCAGAACCGTCTGAAGGCTGCGGTTGGGCTTGCGCCGTATGACACCATCAGCTTTCGCAATGTTGATGCGCCAACCATGATCCTTGCCTGTGAATCGGATACGATTGCGCCAGTTCGCAACCATGCGTCGCCGTTTTACAACGAGATCCCCTTCAATACCGACAAAGCGTTCTTTGAAATCAACGGTGGAAGTCACACTTGCGCCAACGGTGGCAACCGCTTCAATGAGACGCTGAGCCGTCTCGGTGTCTCCTGGATGAAGCGTCACCTGGATAACGACACGCGTTACAGCCAGTTCCTGTGTGGACCCAACCATACTTCGGATCGCGACATCTCCGAGTACCGTGGTAACTGCCCTTACTAAGTAACAGGCAGTATGGATAAAGCCCCGGGTCCGCAAGGAACCGGGGCTTTTTTGTATGGGGCTGACGGGCATTTCGGGCTAGGATTCCGGTTGAAGCTACCGATCATCCGGAGATACGCCCCATGACCTACCCAGCTGACCTGGACAACGATAAAGCCTTCCTGCACCAGGCGATTCAATTGGCCGTGGACTCGGTCGCATCAGGCGGCGGCCCTTTCGGCGCTGTAGTAGTGCATGACGGCAAGGTGATTGCCCAAGCGGGTAACCGCGTGACGCTCGACTGCGATGCCACGGCGCACGCCGAGGTGGAGGCGATACGTATGGCCGGCAAGTCACTGGGCAATCCACATCTGTCGGCCGCTACTCTTTATGCCAGCTGCGAGCCATGCCCCATGTGTCTGGCGGCGGCTCACTGGGCTCATATACCGCGTATTGTATATGCCGCGCCCCAGGAAACGGCCAATCAGGCAGGGTTTGCCGATGGCAATATTGCCGAGCAGTTGTACGGGCAGCTGCACCCGGCAAAGCCCGAAAATCTGGGGCTATCACAGCTCGAGATGGACGATGCAGCAGCGCCCTTTCTGGCCTGGTTGATCAAGCATGACCGCCAGCCTTACTGACTTCTAGCGCTCGGTTGGCTCCTCCGGCAGTGGCCGAGGGGCAACCGTGTCGGTTTGTCCTTCGACGACCGGTTCGCCGTCTGACTCGGTGGTCTCGGTCTCGGCCTCGGGCTGGATACTTTCTTCAAATTCCGTGTAGCGTGGATCCAGTTCGGCCAGGCCCAGCGCAGCCTCTGGCGATAGGGTAATGAACTGCTGCTGGTCAACCACAGCAGGGCGCGGGCGACTGGGACCGAACAGTATGAAGAGAATCAGCCCGCCAAGAATCAGTGCGTTGCTGACAAACAGGCCTCGGGGGCCGAGCAGCTCCATGAAAAGCGCACTGAGTGGCGCGCCGACGCAGCTGCCGACGCCATAGCTAAGCAGCAGAGCAGTGCTGGTGGCAGTAATCTGGTCGCTTTCCATCAGGTCATTGGTGATGGCCACAGCAATGGGGTAGAGCGTGGCAGCTATGCCCATATACAGACCTACTAAAATCATCAGCAGGGTCATGTTGAAGTCGCCAACCAGCGCCGCACCCAGGCTGCATACCGCAGCTACGCAAGATACCACCAGCATGACCTGATGACGGTCGTAACGATCACACAGGCGCCCGACGGGCCAGGCCAGAACCATTGCAGCGATGATGGACGCAGCCATGAAATTCGAGAGTTGATTGACGTCCAGACCAATACGGTCGGCGAATACCGGCCCCATGGCGTAGAAGGCGCTGATCAGCAGCCCGGCCACCAGCGCACCCATGGCACCCTGTGGAGATGCCTTGTAAAGCTTGCGCAGCGACATGCGCTCACTCTGTGCCATCGTGGGTGAGGCTTCCCGCGTCAGGGATAGTGGTACCAGGGCGAGGGCAATCAGAATGGCCGCCAGGGAGAAGGGAATGAAGCCGCCCGGATCACTGACCCGGATCAGCACTTGCCCGCCGGCTGTGGATAGAAAGAACACCAGCTGATACACCGCGAACAGGGTCGCCCGGTTGCGGTTGTCAGCCTTGCTGCTGAACCAGCTTTCCATGACGGTCATCAGGCCGGCCATAACGAAGCCGCCCAGGGCGCGCAAAAACCCCCAGAGTTCCGCCTGAACGGCCATGGGGTAAATCAGGATCGACGCGGAAAGGATGGCGGCAAAAACGGCGAAGGCGCGGATATGTCCGACTTTTTCGATTATGCGTCCGGCCCACAGCGTACCGGCGACGAAGCCCAATGAGTAAAACACCAGAATCCAGCCGATCAGACTGGCGCTGAACTCTTCCATACTCAGGCGCAGGCCGAGCAGGGTCATCAGAAAGGCGTTACCGCTGATCAGGAGAATGATGCTGGTGATCAGCGATGACAGGGTAAGGGCAGTGCGTTGCATTAAAACTCCGGGAAGGTTCTTGGCGTGGATACTTACCTTGAAGCGGTATCTCGCTGCCTGGGACAAACACAAAAGGCGTCTGTTCCCTCTGCAGGATAGCAAAGCCTCAATCCTGCGGGTTTTCCCTGGTGTGACGAAAAAGATATCTACAGAACGCTGGGTAACCAGGTTACCAGGCCGGGCCACAGAGCCACGATCACCAGCATCAGTATCTGGATTGCTATGAACGGCAGCACGCCACGGTAGATTGCCGACGTTGGCACGCTGGGGGGTGTGACTCCGCGCAGATAGAACAAGGCAAAGCCGAAGGGCGGCGTCAGAAAGGACGTCTGCAGATTAAGCGCGATCATCACGCCTAACCAGATTGGATCGATGCCCATCATCAATAGCACGGGTCCGACGATTGGTACCACGACAAAGGTGATTTCGATGAAATCGAGAATGAAGCCGAGCAGAAAGATCACCAGCATCACCAGCAGGGTCGCGGTGAACGCGCCCCCAGGCAGTTGCTGGAAGAGGTTGTGAATCATCTCCTCTCCGCCAAACCCGCGAAACACCAGGGAGAAGATCGAAGCGCCGATCAGAATCATGAAAACCATGGCACTGATCTCGGTTGTCGCGCGGCTGACCTCGCGAAGTCGCCTAACCGATAACTGTCCGTTGGCCAGCGCCAGTAACATTGCGCCGATGGCTCCGACCGCAGAGGCTTCAGTTGGCGTAGCTATGCCAGCGAGGATCGAGCCGAGTACAGCGGTGATCAGTAGCAGCGGTGGCAGCAGGCTGGCGACCAATCGCAGGATGCTGACCTGTCCGCGTTCTTCTGCCGGTAAAGCCGGCATCTTCTTTGGTTGCCAGAGAGCAACGCCAATCAGATAGAGCAGATACAGACCGACCAGCACCAGGCCGGGCAGTAATGAGCCGATAAACAGATCGCCCACGGTCACCGTTTTTGGCGAAAAGATGCCCATGCGCAGCTGCGCCTGCTGGTAGGCGTTGGAGAGCACATCGCCGAGCAGAACGAGAATGATCGAGGGCGGAATGATTTGTCCCAGGGTGCCCGTAGCGGCGAGTGTGCCCGTGGCCAATGCCGGATCGTAGCCGCGGCGCAGCATCGTGGGTAACGCCAGTAGACCGAGTGTGACCACTGTCGCGCCGACGATGCCAGTGCTCGCAGCGAGCAGGGCGCCGACCAGCAGTACCGAGAAGGCTAGACCGCCGCGCAGGCCGCCGAATAGTTGTGACATGGACTCCAACAGTTTTTCGGCCACTCTGGACTTTTCCAGCATAACGCCCATGAACACGAACAGAGGCACGGCCAGGAGTGTCTGGTTGTTCATTGTGCCAAACAACCGGCTGGGCAGGGCGCCAAAGAAACTGGGATCGAACAGCCCCATCAACACCCCGGCGCCGGCAAACAGCAGTGAAATGCCGCCCAGCGTGAAAGCCACGGAATACCCAAGCATCAGCGCCAGGCACAGACAGATGAACAGCGCTATGGCCATCAGCTCGGGCATCACAGATGTTCCTCGTGCCGTGCTGGCAGATGGCTGGGCAAAACGCCGGTGAGTACACAGAGCGTCTTGATGATCTGCGCTATTGCCTGCAGCAACAGCGTGCCTACCAACAGCAGAATGATGCTCTTTTGCAGATACACCCAGGGCAGGCCGCCGGCATCGGCTGAGCGTTCATTGCGCGCCCAGGATACGGCTACGTAGTCCCAGCAGTTCCAGGCCAGGAACAGGCACACCGGCAGCAGGAAAAGGAGTCCGCCGGTCAGATCGACAAGGGCCTGGCGCCGGGCTGTCATGCGGCGAAAGAAAATGTCGACCCGAACGTGGGCATCGCGCTGCATGGACCAGGCCGCGGCACCCATGAAAACCAGGGCGTGGGCATACAAAACCAGTTCCTGCATGGCGGTGGCGCCGATGCCGAAAGCGTACCTCAACAACACCACGGCGCCGGTCATCAGAACCATCAGCAAGGTCAGCCACGACAACGTGCGCCCCAGCCAGCCAGTCAATTGATCAATGGCGCGGGCTATCATCAAACAGCAGGTGGCAAAGTGGCCTGGCATGGCGTATCCGTGGTTGGAGCGTCGTTAGGCTCGGCGTGTCAGGAGGGTATGACTCGGGTACGGCCACGGTCATCGATAGCAACGAATACAAATATTGCTTCGGTCACCTTGCGGCTACCTTCATGTGCCAGGTCCTCACTCCAGACCTCAACCAGCATCTTTACCGAGCTGCGGCCTACTTCGAGCACATGGGAGTGAAAGGCCAGCTGAGCGCCGACGGGGACCGGGACCATGAAGCCCATACGGTCTATCGCCACAGTCGCTACCCGACCCCGGGCCAGCCGCGATGCAGTACTGGTGCCGGCCACGTCCATCTGGGAGACCAGCCAGCCGCCATAGACGTCGCCGAAACTGTTGCTATCGCGCGGCAGCGCGGTGATTTTCAGTGCCAACTCCCCTGTTGGTACCGGATCCTTGTCTATCTCTTGCATGGGATTCTCGAATAAAGGGCTGTTGTAATTGTTTTATTCACTCGCGTTATGAATCTATTGACATGCGCGGAGCCGCTCTATGGTAAGAGATTGCGGGCCTTGTCTCAATGCTTGTGTGCCCGGCAATGGGCCCCGGCGCGGCCGCTTTGCACCCATCCAGAGGGCTGTTTGCGCGCAAGTCACAGAATGGTCACACAATTGTCCTATTCCAGCAGTACGGTTGACCTATGTCTGTTACCAGTTGGGGCGTCAGTGTTCGCCGCCTGGTGACGGTTTTCTGGGTAATCAGCAGGAGCCAGTTGTGATGAAGGAAGACAAAGAGGCATTTACGCAACACATATCCACGCAGTTTAACGATGATCTCGAGGGCATCCGTACCCAGACTCTGGAGATGGGTGGGCTGGTAGAGAAGCAGATCAACGACGCCATTACCGCGCTGATCGAGGGAGATAGCATTCTCGGTGAACAGGTGCGTGCCGCTGATGAGCGGGTCAACAGGATGGAGCGCAAGATCGACGAGGAATGCATGCGCATACTCGCTCGGCGTCAACCTGCGGCCAGCGATTTGCGCTTGATCATGTCTATCACCAAGATCGTCGTGGATCTTGAGCGCATTGGTGATGAAGCGTCCAAGATTGCCAAACGGGCCTTGCTGTTGGTCGACGAAGGCCAGTCGCCACAGGGCTATGTTGAATGCCGGCATATCGGTGCCCATGTGCGTCAGATGGTGCAGGATGCGTTGAGCGCTTTTGCGCGGCTCGATAGTGACCAGGCATTTCTGGTGGCCCGCGAAGACAAGATCGTCGATAAGGAATACAAGAGTGCGATGCGCGAAATGGTTACCTACATGATGGAAGATCCTCGTTCCATCAGCCGGGTTCTGAATATCCTCTGGGTTCTGCGCTCGCTCGAGCGGGTGGGCGACCATGCGCGCAATGTGTCGGAGCAGGTCATCTTCCTGGTCAAGGGTACCGATGTCCGTTATATAGGGCTGGAACGCATGAAAGAGGAAGTGAGGAAGGATTAGCTGATACTTTTCCCGCTAATGGGGCATAGACGCGACGATCGGGTTTGGGTATGTTTCGGGACACAAAAGCGGACTGTATCCCTGCTGTCAGGGGCGCCATGTGACGCTTGACGATCCATTTCTGCCAAATTTATCGGAGTATCCATGGAGATCAAGTCCTTCAGCATGAACTGGCACTACCCAACGGCTATGAAGGTGGGTGCAGGCCGCATTCGCGAACTGGGCAAGTCGTGCAAGCAATTGGGCATGAAAGCGCCGCTGCTGGTGACCGATCCTGGCCTGGCGGCGATGCCGATGGTTGAAGAAGCATTGCAGAATTGCCGCGACGCGGGTTTGCAGGTGGGACTGTTCAGCAACATCAAGGGCAACCCGACCGGTCGCAACGTGGCTGACGGGGTAGCTGCGCTGAAAGCCGGTGCCCACGATGGCGTGATTGCCTTTGGCGGCGGATCTGCCATTGATGCGGCCAAGGCCGTAGCGCTGGTTGCCCATCAGAGTTGTACGCTGTGGGAAGCGGGCCCCGCTACCATTGATGCAAGCAAGATGCTGCCCGTGGTGGCGGTACCGACCACCGCCGGTACTGGCTCGGAAGTGGGCCAGGCGGTGGTAATCACCGATGACGAGAAACACGTCAAACGGCCGATTTTCCACCTGAAGATGGTTCCGGGCATTGTTATTCTTGACCCTGAATTGACCCTGGGTCTGCCTGCCAAGCTTACTGCGGCTACCGGTATGGATGCCCTGGCGCACAACCTCGAATCCTACTGCACGCCGGTCTACCACCCGATGGCCGAAGGTATTGCTCTGGAAGGCATGCGCCTGGTGAAGGAGTACCTGCCACGGGCCACCGCCAATGGCCAGGATGTGGAAGCACGGCAGCAGATGCTGGTCGCTTCGAGCATGGGCGCGGTCGCTTTCCAGCGTGGGCTGGGGGGCATTCACGCGATCTCGCACACCCTCGGCGCGCTGTACGACAGCCACCATGGTCTGCTAAACGCGATCGTCATGCCCTATGTGATGATTGCCAATCGCAGTGCGATCGAGCCGGAAATGCAACGTCTTGCCCGCTATCTGGATCTGCCCAAGCCCGGTTTCGAGGGTGTGCTGGAGTGGGTTCTGGCCTTACGCGAGGAGCTGGGCATTCCGCATACTCTGGCCGAGATCGGTATCGACGATTCCCAGGCGGAAACGGTTGGCAAGATGTCCGCCAAGGATGTTGCGGGTACCACCAATCCGTTGAAGTTTGATGCCGAGCAGTACCAGCAACTGTTTCTGAACGCGCTGCGCGGCACGCTTTGAATAAATGGTCTGCTACATCGCTGTGGTTTGAGGCTGGTCTGCGCTAAGCTAGCCGAGTAACCAGGCAAAGAGAAATGAGATGGCTAAAGTGTCGGCCCTGGTGGTGGATGATGCTCCGTTCATCCGCGACCTGATCAAGAAAGCGTTGCGCAGTCAGTTTCCCGGTATGCAGATCGAAGAGGCGATAAACGGCCGCAAGGCTCAGCAGATACTGAGTCGTGCCGCCTTTGACCTGATTCTCTGTGACTGGGAAATGCCGGAGATGAGCGGGCTAGAACTCTTGCAGTGGTTTCGTGGTCAGCCTGGTTCCGAGAAGACACCCTTCATCATGGTCACCAGCCGTGGCGACAAGGAAAACGTCATTGAGGCTATTCAAGCCGGCGTAAGCGACTTCATCGGTAAGCCGTTTACCAACGAGCAACTGGCGGCGAAGGTCAAGAAGGCGCTGCACCGCACTGGCAAGCTCCAGTTGCTGATGGGTCGTCAGGCCCCAGCCAGTGGAGGGACGGCACAAGACTCGGTAGCCAACCTGATGGGTGGCCGCAAGCCCGACGCAAGTCCTGGCGCAGCCCCGGCACCGCCCCCACAGATCAAGCCCGCCATCAGCGAAACGGGTGCTACTGATGCCGATACGACCGATGCCCATGGAAAACCGGTCACCCAACAGGTGCGCGGCCAGGCGCAACTGCGTCTGGCGGGCGGGCAGTTTGCTTGCGTGGTCAAGACCTTGAGTCTGCGTGATGCGCTGGTGGTTGTGCGCCGCAGTGATCACATGCCGCAGGTGTTCGAGAGCGGAGTGCTTGATCTGGAGCAGGATGCTGACAAGAGCGTCGCACGCATCAATGCTTACGTGCATGCCGTGGCGTCGATGGAGCCGACAATGGACTGTGAATGGCTCAAGGTAACCTTGAAGTTTGTCGACCAGGATCCGCAGAAGCTTGAATATCTTTCGCGGTTGATTGCATCCGGCAGCGCCCAGAAGCACTACTCGCCTGGCGCCTGAAGACACTGCATGGCACTGGCCTGATGCTGGGCCTGGGCTCAGGCGCTTCGGCTGATCGGGAAATGACAGGTGAATACGCTGCCTTTTCCCAATGTGCTACTGATCTCCAGGCGTCCCTCATGGCGCAGTAGCACATGCTTTACGATAGCCAGCCCGAGCCCGGTTCCGCCGGTGTTGGTGCTTCGGCTTGAATCCACCCGGTAAAAGCGCTCGGTCAAACGGCTGATATGTTGAGGGGCGATGCCTGTGCCGTTATCGCTGACGCTGATATGAACGCCGCCTTGATCCCGCCAGCTGCAAATGCTGATTTCACCCCGGTCGGGCGTGTATTTGACGGCATTGAAAACCAGGTTGGAAAATGCGCTGCTAAGCTCCGCATCTGCTCCTAGCAAACGTATCTTAGGGTCTGTTTCCAAGCGAATCTGATGCCCCTGGTCGGCTGACAGTGCGCGTCCATCCTGAGCGACCGAGTTGAGCATCTGACCGATATCCACGGGCTTGTGCTCAACGGTGCGATCATCATTTTCCAGGCGGGCCAGCATCAAGAGGTCGTTGAGCAGGTTCTGCATTCGTCGTGACTGCTGTTCCATCTGCTGCAGGGCTCGCTTCCAGCGCGGATTGATGGGTTCGTCGGAGTCTTGAAGGGTTTCCAGATAGCCCACCACTACGGTGAGCGGTGTGCGGAGCTCGTGGGAAACGTTGGCGACGAAATCCTTGCGCATCTGTTCGAGGTTATGCAGCCGGGTGGTGTCCCTTGCCACCATCAGACGCTCGCCCTGGCCGTAATGGGTAATGGTGTATTGCAGCCTGGCGCTCAGGTTGAGGTGCGAGGCTATATCCAGGGGCTCGCGAAAATTATCGGCTTCGAAATACGCAACGAATCGGGGATCACGCAACAGGTTGGTCACATGCTGGCCACTGTCGTCTGGGGCGCGAAAGCCCAGAAGGCGCTCGGCGGCATGGTTCCACCACTCCAGCCGGCCCTTCGCGTCGATCATGACTACCGCGTCGCTGAGGGCGGCGGTTGACGCCTGAATTCGATCGATTACCAGTTGCTGTTTCGCGCGCATGCGACTGTCGCGGCGCTGCATCCGGTAAATGCTATTGAATATCTCGCCCCACAGTCCGCCGGTCTCCGGTGGTGGGTCGTTGCGCTGAGCGCTCAACCACTGCACAAAACGCGTCATCTGTCGCAGATGCCAGGCTATATACAGGCTCAGCCCGATCACCAGCCCCCAGGCTATTTCGCCAACCAACAAGCCGGCCAGAGCGCTTGCCACCAACAGCCAGAACAATAATTTGAATACGCTACCTGCAAAGTGTGTGCGCAAAACCCGCTTCCCCTTTTTCAGCCAAGCGCCTTACTGCCTCGGGCGGTAGGCGAGAACCGTACGATACAGTAGTCAGGTCTTGGTCGAGAAGCGGTACCCCGTGCCACGCACGGTTTGCACCAGAGATTCATAGTGCGTACCCAGAGCCTTGCGCAGGCGTCTGATATGCACGTCGACGGTGCGCTCCTCGACATACACGTTGCCTCCCCAAACCTGATCGAGCAATTGGCTGCGAGTATAAACGCGCTCCTGGTGGGTCATGAAGAACTGCAGCAAACGGTATTCGGTTGGGCCCATCTCGGCTGGTCGGTCATCAATGGTGACGCGGTGGCTTGCCGGATCAAGATGCAATCCTTCAACTTCCAGGGGGGTATCGTTATCCGGGGGGCCGGCGCGCCGCAGAACGGCCTTGAGGCGGGCTACCAGTTCCCGGGGAGAAAAAGGCTTGGTGATGTAATCATCCGCGCCGACTTCCAGCCCCTGGATCTTGTTGTCTTCCTCGCCCTTGGCGGTGAGCATGATGATCGGAATGTCGGCTGTCAGCTCGTTGCGCTTCAACCGCCTGGCCAGCTCGATACCGGTAGTGCCCGGGAGCATCCAGTCGAGCAGGATCAGATCAGGTTGCCGATCGATAATGCTGGCGTGGGCCTGCTGCGTATTTTCTGCCTCGACACAGTCGTATCCGGCCATCTCCAGGGCGACGGCGATCATTTCGCGGATCGGCGCTTCGTCGTCGACTATCAGTATGGTCTTGCCTGCCATGGATCACCATCCGTTGCTGAATATCAGATGCAACGATTAGATAACACTTTTGTTGCAGTTGTGTGACGTCAAAATGGCAGCTCAGTGAATCAGCCCGGTTTTAACCCAGCATGCTATCCAGAGCCAGACCGATGAACACCAGCATGCCCGCCCAATGGTTGGAGAGAAAGGCACGCAGACATTGGTCCGGGTCCCGCTCGCGAATCAGCCATTGTTGCCAGGCGAAGCCGCCGAGCATTCCGAGTAGCCCCAGATGAAAATACAGGCCCAGGTCGAAGCGAGCACCTACGATGAGTAGACACAACAGGGTGAGGCCTTGCAGAAACCCGATGATTGCCCGATCTGCTTCACCAAAGAGTATCGCAGTGGATTTGACGCCTATTTGCAGATCATCCTCGCGATCGCACATGGCGTATTGGGTATCGTAGGCCACCGTCCAGATCAGGTTGGCCAGATAGATCAGCCAAAGCGTGTGGGGCAGCTCGCCCGTCTGGGCGGCGAACCCCATGGGAATGGCCCATGAGAATGCTGCGCCTAGCACCACCTGTGGATAAAAGGTGAAGCGCTTGCAGAATGGATAGAGAGCAGCAAGTGCCAGGCCGCCAAAAGCCAAAAGGATGGTCAGCACGTTGGTCAGCAGCACCAGAAAGGCGCTGCTGGCGACCAGTATGCCGAAGGTGATCAGCGCTTCGCGAGAGCTTATCTTGCCGGTCGCCAAGGGGCGGGAGCGTGTCCGGCTGACGTGCCCGTCGATGTTACGGTCAGCGTAGTCATTGATCACACAGCCGGCCGCGCGCATCAGGAAAACGCCCAGTACAAAAATCACCAGTACTCGTATGTTAGGTAGACCGTCAGCTGCGAGCCACAGTGCCCAGAGGGTGGGCCAAAGCAGAAGCCAGGTGCCAATCGGGCGATCCAGGCGCATCAGCTGTACGAAGTCGGGACCGCGGGGGTGGATGCGGGCAGCAATTTTCATTGTCAGGCCTGACACAGTGTGGGTCCTCCTTGGTTGAATAGGTTCAGGCTGGTGGCCAACCTGGTAGAAATACTTCGCAAACCAGCAGCCGTAATTCACTGTCACAAAATAATGATCGTCTTGCCCAGCAGTTATGACTGTGCGGTTTTTGCTGTAACTGGGGGGGCAGCCAGGCGGTCGGGTAGGGGCTGATCTCTATGGTACTCCTACTGATCTCCGGTTTGCCGAACAGCAACTCACCCAGGCTACGTGTGCCTAGTTCTCGTAGCTCAAGGTCTGAACGCTGCAAGGTGGCCAGAGGGGCAATGCTGCGAGCAAACACCCTGGCCGCCCCAGCAGTATGCAGCAGGACCTCGCGCACCCAGACCTGCTCCTCGTCGCGCATTCCGAGGGCCTGGCCTTCATCGGCCCTGGCATGCTCAGAGCCCTGGTGCAGAACTTCCACGCGGAAATCATGGTTGCCGGCAGCCTCCAGGCGAGCGGTCAGCGAGCCTTGGTCACTCAGCCAGTCAAAGAGCGGAGCGGGAGGCGGAGCGGGGTGAAGTGAGACAGCGTACCAGTCAGGCAGGGTCACGGCAGGGCATCGTCGCAGAGCAGTTTATGGAGGCGCAAGGTTAGCATGAATGGGGGTGGCCCGCAGGGGGATGCACCTTGGCGGATGGAGGCAATTCCGGTAGTGTCCGTGTAACTCTTTTCTACCTTTTCCAGGATAACTGCATGAAGAAGTGGCAATGTGTTGTATGCGGATTCATCTATGACGAGGCTGAAGGCTGGCCGGACGAGGGCATCGTGGCAGGCACCCGCTGGGAAGATGTCCCGGCTGATTGGCAGTGCCCCGATTGCGGTGTCGGCAAAGAAGATTTTGAAATGATCGAGATGGGCTAAGCCCGGCATGAAGGAGTTCGTCAGTGTCTGATACCGGTCCGTTGATCATAGTGGGGACCGGCCTGGCCGGTTATAACCTGGCCAAGGAAGTACGCAAGCTCGATGACCAGCGTGAGCTGATTCTGATTACGGCGGATGATGGCCGATTCTATTCCAAGCCGCTGCTTTCCACGGGTTTTGCCAAGGGCAAGCAGGCCGATGAGTTGGCGATGCAGGATGCCGCCACCATGGCTACCCAGCTGAATGCGCGTGTCATGGCGCATACCCAGGTTCTGAAGGTCGACTCCCAGGCGCGCACTCTCCACATCCAGGATGGTGAGTTGCCCTATGGCGATCTGGTGCTGGCCTGTGGTGCCCATGCGAGGCCACTTCCACTGGGCGAGGAGACGCCCGACGGAGTCCTTTCGATCAACGATCTCGGTGACTACGGTCGGTTCCGGCAGGCTCTCCAGGGACGCAAACGTGTGGCTATTATCGGCGCGGGGCTGATTGGTAGCGAGTTTGCCAACGACCTGGCATTGGGAGGGCTTGAAGTGCAGGTGATAGCCCCGGATGAACAGTTGATGCCGGGTCTGATCCCCGATCAGGTCGCTGCCCCGGTGCAAGCTGCCCTCGAAGAATTGGGCGTGCGCTTTCATCTGGGAAGATCGGTTATCGCCGTACACCCTGATGGTTCAGGACTCAGCCTAGAGCTGGATGATGGCAGTCGTATCGAGGCTGATCAGGTTCTTTCGGCTATCGGGCTGGTGGCCAATACAAGCCTGGCGCAAGAGGCGGGCCTGCTCTGTGGTCGAGGTATCCAGGTGGATCGCTTCCTGCGTACGTCTGATCCGCATATATACGCGCTGGGCGACTGCGCCGAAGTCGAGGGTATGCAATTGATGTATGTGATGCCGCTGATGGGCTGTGCCCGGGCGCTGGCGCGAACCCTGTCAAATGAGCCTGCCGAAGTCAGCTATCCGGTCATGCCGGTGATGGTCAAGACACCCGCTTGCCCGCTGGTCGTTTCGCCACCGGTCACTTCGTCCAAGGGTCTGTGGACGGTCACTGGCGAAGGCCAGAACATGAAAGCGCTTTTTCACGACGCCGATGGTGTACTGCATGGCTATGCACTCACCGGCTCTGCAGTGAGCGAAAAATTGCAGTTGAATCGACAACTGCCAGCCTGGTTAGCCTGACAGATCGGGCAATCTGGCGGGGCATATTGCCTTTTGTCGGGAAAACGGTGAAACACCGCACAGGCCGCAGACTATACGACTGGCACAACATGCCAAGTCATGCCATGCTGCCTGGGCACTAGACGCCCTGCCAGTCAGCTCTGGTCGGCGTGGCACCCGTTGCGAGGATGCGACGGTGAAAAAACAAAAACAACATGACGAGGCTTCACATGCGTAAACCGGATCTCGCTGCAGCTATTGCTGACAAAGCTGACCTGACCAAAGACCAGGCAAATCGAGTATTAAACGCCGTTCTTGATGAAATTACCCAAGCTCTGAGCCGCAAAGACACCGTTACCCTGGTGGGTTTTGGCACTTTCCTGCAACGCCACCGTGGTGCCCGTACGGGTAAAAACCCACAAACCGGCGCTCCTGTTGATATCAAGGCAAGCAATACTGTTTCTTTCAAGCCAGGCAAGAGCCTGAAAGAATCAATCAACTAAGACATGGTCGGCGCGCAGGTGGCCCCCTTTGCAGGGGGCGGCCTGCACAATCAGGCCGCTTAGGCCAATTCGTGGCGAATTGGTAACCTGCAAGTAAACCTCTCCAGGGCGGATCAGCCTTGCTGGTATTGCGAAGCCAGCATGCGCAGTGCTTCCCGCGCATCCAGAACCTTGTGTACTACCTCTGACGCCTGGTCGGCGCTCAACTCCAGGCGTGCCAGCAGCGCCTCCGGCATCGGCATGGGCGCGCCATTACCAATTTTCTGTTCCTGAAGTAACGCCTGCGCCAGGTATACCAGGTTGGCATAGACGTGATCTTCGCCGGCATAGAGGGGGTCATGCTGATAGCGAATGGCGTTGGAAATCTCGTTGGGCATATCCCAGAAGCGCATCAACCAACTACCGATCTGATCCCTGCTCACGCCGAGTAGGTGCTGATCGATCAAGTGCGGCTGCACATGGGGGTTAGCTTCCTGGTGACGACAGATGATGTGGAAATAAGGCGGGAAGATATAAGCCAGTACCAGATAGCCAAAATTATGCAGCAGCCCCGCTAGATAATTCAGTCCCAATTCGGGGCGCAAGTGACGGGGCATTGCCTTGGCCAGACCCTCGATCACCGCGGCGGTATAAATTGCCTGTTCCCAGTAACCTGTGGTCCCTTCCGGTGCGTCCTTGGGAAGAGTAAATGTTTTGCCCAGCGCCAGGCCAACTGCCAGATTGATTACCAGGTCGAACCCGAGCACCCGACCAATGGCATCCTCGACCGAGCGTATCTTGCCGGGCGCTGCATAGAAGGGAGATGAGGCCCAACTGACAACCTGAGCGGCGAGGCTTGGATCAGTTTCCACCAGATCTGCCAACTCCATGATGTCAGCATCGGGGTTGCTGCGCAGTTTCATGATTTTCTGCGCGGTGGCGGGCAGTGGTGGGATTTCGATAGTTTCTTCCAGGCGCTGCCGCATGCGCAAGGCAGTGAAGTTGCTGACAGCACGGCTCAGATCCTGGCCGTCCTGGGCCGGGTCTCCGGATAGCGCGTTCAGCCCATCCAGCGACACTGCAAAGTGCGCTGCGCTGGCCTTTTCCAGTAGCAGGTGCGCGGATTTCTGTTCCAGTTCGAGGCTCCAGCCCGCCAGCCCACTGTCCAGCCACAGGGTGGGCTGCGCCAATAAGCTCTTTTCGACAATACAGGGTGAACTGAACAATACGGGCAAACCTGGTAGCTGGTTGAGCTGGTGTTTGGCGAGAATACGTTGCAGCTGGACTGAACGGACCGGCTCAAGATCCCGGCCAAGAAGTGCTCCAGCTTTTTTCAGATCCAGCAGATGATCAGTCGGGAATAGCGCCAATACGGTGCCGATCGAGTCGCAAAGAAGACAGGCCTGTACCTGTTGATGGCCGGGCACTGCCTGGGGGGTCGGCCGCAACTGATACTCGATAGCTTGCTGTTGCAGCAATTTCTCGATCAGGTGGGGCAGACCTGCGCTGGTTTCCGGGGAGGCAGCAGAGATGTTCATCGGCAAGTTCCTTTATTGTTCAGTGTTCACTGACGCGAACTATCCTGGCGTCCTGGTGAACCTGTTTCGTCGATTTATGCTTTTGGGATATTAGCACGGGCGCATCGTAGGTGCTCCGTGCAGGAGGTTGCACCGGATCACACGCGAGCGAATTGTTGACCTACTGCCAGCCAGCGATCAATCAGCGGTTGGCACAGCTGTGGATATTGTTGCTGCATCAGGCCGGCAGCCTGCTGCACCCGCGGCAGCAAATCAGCATCGCGTAGCAGATCGGCTACCCGGAACTGCACCACGCCGGTCTGACGGGTGCCCAGTACTTCGCCGGGTCCCCGCAGTTGCAGATCCTTTTCCGCGATCACAAAACCATCGGTGCTTTCCCGCATGATACCCAACCGCTCACGACCAAGATGTGACAGGGGAGCATGGTAAAGCAGTACACAGTGACTGGCGGTACTGCCCCTTCCAACTCGGCCGCGTAACTGATGCAGCTGAGCCAGGCCGAGGCGTTCGGGATTTTCGATGACCATCAGGCTCGCGTTGGGTACATCGACCCCGACCTCGATGACGGTCGTGGCAACCAGCAGGTGCAGGTCTCCACCTTTGAACGCGGCCATGATCTCGGCCTTTTCGGCAGGTTTCATGCGGCCGTGAATCAATCCGATGGACAGCTCCGGCAAGCTCTCACAGAGCATCTGCCAGGTACCTTCGGCGGCCTGGGCCTGCAATTGCTCTGATTCTTCGATCAGCGTGCAGACCCAATAGGCCTGCCGACCTTCGGCGCAGCCCATTTGTACCCGTTCAATGACCTCATCGCGACGGCTATCTGAGACCAGTACGGTATTGACCGGGGTGCGTCCGGGGGGCAGCTCGTCGAGCACCGAGGTATCCAGATCGGCATAGGCACTCATGGCCAGGGTACGCGGTATCGGTGTAGCGGTCATGATCAACTGATGGGGTGAAAACTGGCCAGCCGCCCCCTTGTCACGCAATGCCAGGCGTTGTTGAACACCGAAGCGGTGCTGCTCGTCGATAATCGCCAGCCCCAGATTATGGAACTTCACCTCACCCTGAAAAAGCGCATGGGTGCCGACTACCATGGCTGCATCGCCGGTCTCAATCATCTGTAGCTGGTTCTGGCGTGTCTTACCCTTGAGTTTGCCCGCAAGCCAGGCCACGGATATGCCCAGGGGTGCGAGCCAGGCGCTGAAATTGTTGAAATGCTGTTCAGCGAGAATCTCGGTAGGTGCCATCAAAGCGACCTGCCAGCCCGCTTCCAGTGCCTGTAGTGCGGCCATCGCCGCTACCAGGGTCTTGCCAGATCCAACATCGCCCTGAATCAGGCGCAGCATGGGCTGACGTTGTTGCAGATCGAGCGCAATTTCACTGCCTACACGCTGCTGCGCGCCGGTCAGGTTAAAACCCAGTCGCGCCAGGAACAAGTCGGGAAGCTCCTTGGCGGCGGGCATCGCTGGTGCCTGGTGGCTGCGGATCTGTGCGCGAAGGTTGAGCATCGCCAACTGGTGGGCCAGTAATTCTTCAAACGCGAGGCGGTGTTGTGCCCAGTGCCGACCATCCTCAAGTGCCTCAAGGTCCACCGACGGTGGTGGGCGGTGCAGGGTGTGAATCGCCTCGCGCAGGGGGGCCAGCTGGTACTCTTCGAGTATGTCCGAAGGGAGCAGTTCGGTGAGACTGTTGCCCTGGTCCAGCCAGGTCAATGCAGCCTCGCTGAGGCTCCGCAGGCGTTGCTGCGAAAGCCCCTCGGTGCTCGGATAGATAGGCGTCAGCGTCTCGGTGACCGGCATGGCCGTGTCGGCATCCAGGCTCTGCAGTTCGGGGTGATAAATCTCCAGCCCCGAGGCGCCGGGCCTCACCTCGCCGTAGCAGCGCCAGTGACTGCCTTTTTCCAGATTGGCCTTGAGAGCGCCGGAAAAATAATAGAATCGCAGACTCAACCCGCCGGTGCCGTCATGTAAGCGGCACAACAGGCTGCGGCGCCGTCCCATCACCACATCGGAGCCCTGCACCGTGCCCTCGACCACAGCGTCCATCCCCGGACGCAGGGCGCCAATGGGTGTTACCCGGGTACGGTCCTGGTAGCGCAGGGGCAGGTGGAAGAGAACATCCTGTACCGAACTGAGTCCCAGCTTGTCGAGTTTCTCCGCCAGGGCCGGACCAACACCCTTGAAAACCGTCAGAGCAGTTCGTTCAGGCAGGGTCGTCGGGCTCACCACGGCTTACTTGCGCGTCTTCGGCTGGCCAACTGAGCACAGCCTGATGGAGTCGCTGAGAATCTCGATCGCCTTGGGCCGTGGGAAACTGGCACGCCAGGCAATGGCAACGGTGCGGTAGGGTGCGGGTGTCTTGAACGCCTTGGTGACCAGTAGTTCGGAGCTGTAATAGCGATCGTCCGCCGCAGACATTGGCAGCACGGTCATGCCAATGCCGGAGGCGACCATATGCCTGATGGTTTCCAGTGAACTTGATTCGACGGTGGTATGGCGCGCGTGTTCATCACTCTTGCGCAGGGTCGGGCAGGCTTCCAGCACCTGATCGCGAAAGCAATGCCCCTCGCCCAGCAGCAGCAACTTGTTGTCGTCCAACTCTTCCAGGCTGACATTATCCCGTTCGGCCCAGGGATGACTGGCCGGGATCAGCAAGCTGAATGGCTCATCGTACAAGGGCCGGGTCAATACATCGGGCTCGTTGAATGGCAGCGCGATGATGATGGCATCCAGATCGCCGTTACGCAGTTTGTCACGCAGTACATGAGTAAAGTTCTCCTCGATGTACAGCGGCATTTCCGGTGCCACATTGTGCAGCTGCGGAACCAGATGCGGGAACATATATGGGCCAATCGTGTAGATTGCTCCTACCTTCAAGGGTGCCGAGAGCTGATTCTTTCCAGCGGTTGCCAGTTCGCGGATGGCCAGCGATTCTTCGAGCACTTTCTGGGCCTGGGCGACGATGCGCTCGCCGATCGGGGTAACGCGTACCGCACTCTTGCTGCGCTCGAAAAGCATCACACCCAGTTCGTCCTCAAGCTTCTTTACCCCCACGCTGAGGGTTGGCTGGGATACATGGCAACGCTCGGCGGCATGGCCAAAGTGCTGTTCCTGGGCAAGGGTCACTATGTAGCGTAATTCGGTCAAGGTCATGACATAGAGGCCTGCGTTGGGAACTGGGAAAGATGATCCCTAGCATAGCCTTTTGATCGATAGAGTAAAACAATCAGATAGCGCAGTATGTGGGGTAGTCTGCGCGGGTTGGGCTGTTAGAGTGTGGCACGGGAATTCATGGGAGAAGTGGTTATGAAACACGTCGTTATTGCAGGCTGTGGTGATCTGGGTTCAGCCCTGGGCCAGCTGCTGTTGGCGCGCGGTTGGCAAGTCTATGGGTTGCGACGTGACCCGGCACAGTTACCAGCGGGAATCATGCCGATTGCGGCGGATCTGACCCAGGATCAGAAACCAGCCGATTGGCCAGCCAGGGTCGATTATCTGGTTTATTGCCCGGCGGCCGGTAATCGCGATGCAGACCTGTATCAGAAGCTGTATGTCGAGGGACTGGAGCATGTGCTGGGGTGGATCAAGAGTAGTGGTCAGAAGTTGAGTTTTCTCCTGCAGGTCTCCAGTACCGGCGTCTATGCGCAATCGGAGGGTGAGTGGGTTACTGAAAACAGCCGGGCCTTGGCTGACTCGCCGACCGCCGTAAAGCTGCTGGCCGCAGAAGATGTGGCCCTGCGCAGTGGCGTGCCTGCCAGCGTGGTGCGTCTGGCGGGTATTTACGGGCCGGGCCGCAATCGGCTGATTGAGCAGGTACGCGGTGGGCTGCATGTGGCAGCTGAGCCCGCGCAGTATACCAATCGCATTCACCGGGATGATGCTGCAGGGTTGCTCGCGCATCTGCTGGCGCAGGCTGATGAAGACGAGTTGTTGGCGCCCTGCTATCTGGGGGTGGATGATGAGCCGGCGTCGTTGTTTGACGTCACCACCTGGTTGGCTGAGCAGTTGGGCACCAGCTTGCAGCCCGACGGTGCGGTATCTACCCGCAGCGGCAGCAAGCGCTGCAGCAATGAACTGGCCCGCGAGTCGGGTTGGCAGCCACAGTACCCAAGCTTCCGCGAAGGCTACGCGGAGCTGCTCAAGACCTGATGTCGGGTAATCAGGGTTGCTGTGCGGCGCTGACTCGCCAGATCACATTGCCGACGTCGTCAGCTACCAGCAGCGCACCCTGAGCGTCGATGACCACGCCTACAGGGCGACCCTGCGCCTCTCCCTGATCATTGAGGAAGCCATCCAGCACCGTATAGGGCGCATCATTGGGACGGCCTTCCTTGAACGGGACAAAGAGCACCTGATAGCCGCTGTGCGGTTTTCGGTTCCAGGAGCCGTGCTGGCCAATGAACAGCCCTTCGGTAAAGGGGGCCGGCAAACGACTGCCGGTGGCATTGCTCAGACCCAGTGACGCGGTATGGGCGCCGAGTGCGTAATCTGGCACCAGCGCCTGGGTAACCCGGGATGGATTGGCCGGGCTTACGCGCGTGTCCACGTTCTGACCAAAGTAGCTCCAGGGCCAGCCATAAAAGCCACCTTCATGGACCGAGGTCATATAGTCCGGCACGAGGTCATTGCCGAGCTCGTCGCGCTCGTTCACGACGGTCCATAGTTCGCCGCTGAAGGGCTCCCAGGCCATGCCGACCGGGTTGCGCAAGCCTGATGCGAATATCCGCTTGCTGCCGGTGGCCGTATCGATTTCCCAGATGGCTGCACGGCCCTGCTCTGCTTCCAGCCCATTTTCTGCCACATTACTGTTGGAGCCCACCGCAGCGTACAGATGTTTGCCATCGGGGCTGGCAATCAGATTCTTGGTCCAGTGATGGTTTAGCGGGCCGCCGGGCAACGCTGTGACCAGTTCGCCTGGCGACCTTATCTGCGTCTGGCCGGCCTGATAGGGAAAGCGTACGACGCCGTCGGTATTAGCCACATAAAGCGTGTTTCCCACCAGGGCCATGCCGAAGGGCGAGTGCAGGTTATCGATGAATACTGTGCGCTGGTCCGCCACGCCATCGCCGTCGTTGTCGCGCAGCAAGCTGATCCGATCAGCGCTTGAGGTGACGGCCCCCGCCTTGGTCATTATCTTCTTGGCCACCCAGTCCTTGACGCTGCCGCTGCCTTCCGGTTTGGCTGGTGCATTGGTTTCAGCCACCAGAATATCGCCGTTGGGCAGGACATACAGCCAGCGCGGGTGGTCCAGTCCTTTGGCGAATGCCTGGAGCTGTAATCCCTGGGCTGCCTGTGGCATGGCATCGGCCTGCCAGCCGACCGCCGGCGCGATATTGACCGTTGGCAGTAAGCCGCTCTCTGGCTCCGGCAGGGCCGGATGGGGCCCCATCCCAGCTGTGATAGGGAGTGCTGGTTGCGAGCCACAGCCGATCAGTGTCAGGGCCAGACTGAAAACAAAAAGAGAGAGTCGAGGGGAATTAATCACGGGATTAGCTTGTCCGTATGAGAGCAGCCGGGGAAAGGGTTCAGAGTGCTGGAGGTGCATATCTACCTCCGTAACTGACCCGCTCATGGTGACAACGTTCACCCGGTTGGCATCATTTTGCAAGGCGCCAGATGGCCAGTTGGCCGTCGGTTTACTCGCCATACGAGGAGAAACAGATGGATAAGTCAGCATCAGCCCATTGGCAGGGTTCATTGAAAGAAGGCAAGGGCACCATTTCTACCGAAAGTGGAGCGCTCAAGGCCAATCCTTACGGATTCAATACCCGGTTTGAGAATGAGCCAGGAACCAACCCGGAAGAGCTGATTGGTGCAGCCCATGCCGGTTGCTTCTCAATGGCTTTTTCCATGCTGTTGGGCGAGGCAGGCTATACGCCGGACAGTGTTGATAGCAAAGCGGTAGTAACGCTGAGCAAGCAGGCCGATGGTTTTGCGGTGACCGCCGTGGCACTCAGCATGAGCGCAGTGATTCCCGGGATTGAGCAGAAAGAGTTTGATGAGATTGCGGGCAAGGCCAAGAGTGGCTGCCCGATTTCCAAACTGTTGAAGGCTGACATCAGCCTGGATGCCAGTCTGAAAAGCTGACACCCGCGGCGAGCAGCCTTTCAGTGATGAGGGCTGCTTAGCTGACCACCATGATGCCGTCCATCTCTACTGGCACGCCCTTGGGCAAAGACGCCACGCCAATGGCCGCGCGCGCTGGATAAGGCTGTTTGAAATAGCGCGTCATGACCTCATTGACCAGGCTGAAATGGCCCAGGTCAGTCAGAAAGATGTTAAGTTTGACGATGTCCTGCAGGTCGCCACCGGCAGCTTCGGCAACGGCAGTCAGGTTATCAAACACCTGACAGATCTGTTTTTCCATCCCCTCGACCACTTCCATGGTCTCTGGATCCAACGGAATCTGGCCTGAAAGATATACCGTGTTGCCTACCTTGATAGCCTGTGAATAAGGGCCGATGGCAGCAGGTGCCCGGTCACTGGTGATGACTTGCTTGTTCATTGAATCTCCGGAATGGGATCAGTTTTTAAGGCGGGTAATGCGCATCACGCCGTTAAGGGCCCGTATACGCTTGATCAATTGTGAGAGGTGCAGGCGGTCACGGACCCGAACCACCAGCTGAACGACGCTGACACGCCCATCGCGCTCATCGACGCTGATCTTGTCGATACTCGCATCTGCCATGGTAATGCCCGTGGCCAGTTGGGCGATGATGCCCCGTTCGTTTTCCAGCTCGACTTTCAATTCTACGGTGAATTCACCGCTGACGTCCTTGTCCCAGGTCAGGTGCAAGGTTTTTTCGTTGCTGTGGCGATTTTCGGCCAGGTTGCTGCAGTTCTCCTGGTGAATAACCATACCTTTGCCAGAAGACAGGTAGCCCACAATGGGGTCACCGGGAATCGGATTGCAGCAGCGGGCGAAGCTGACGACCAGACCTTCGGTACCACGGATGGCCAGGGGTTTTTCCGCTGTGGCTTCGGGCTCTGCTGCGGCCGGCTTCTTGGAACCGGCATCCACAGCATCCGTCGTAGGTTCGGCAGCCAGTAGCCGGCGGCCGACAACATAGGCCATACGGTTACCCAGCCCGATATCAGCCAGCAGATCCTCCATCAGCTCCATCTTGCAGTCGTTGAGAACCTGTCTGATGTTGCTCTCGGGAATCGCACCCAGGCTGGTATCAAAGCTTGCGAGTACCTTGTCCAGCAGACGCTCGCCCAGGGCGATCGACTCCGAATGGCGCTGATGCTTGAGAAAATGCCGGATATTGCTGCGTGCCTTGCCGGTAATCACGAAACTCAACCAGGCGGGGTTGGGTCTGGCGCCGGGGGCGCGTATGACTTCGACTGTCTGGCCGCTTTCCAGGGGCTCGGACAGCGGCGCCAGGCGTCGGTTGACCCGGCAGGCAATACAGCTGTTGCCGACATCGGTATGCACCGCGTAGGCAAAATCGACCGGGGTAGAGCCCTTGGGCAGCTCCATGATGCGGCCTTTGGGCGTGAAGATGTAGACCTCGTCGGGGAACAGGTCGATCTTGACGTTCTCGATGAATTCCAGGGAGTTGCCTGCGTTCTGCTGCAGTTCCAGCACGCCCTTGAGCCATTGACGGGTGCGAGCATGGTGGCCGTTGATCACCTCGTCCTTGGATTTGTAGACCCAGTGCGCGGCAATACCGTTGTTGGCCATCTCTTCCATCTCCTCGGTGCGGATCTGAATCTCGATGGGCACGCCGTGCATGCCGAACAGCGTTGTGTGCAATGACTGGTAGCCGTTCGCCTTGGGTATCGCGATGTAGTCCTTGAAGCGCCCGGGGAAGGGTTTGTAGAGGCTGTGAATTGCGCCGAGTACGCGATAACAGGTATCTGGTTTGTCGACGATGATCCGGAAGGCATAGACGTCCATGATCTCGTGGAACGCTTTACGCTTACCGCGCATCTTCTGATAAATACCAAACAGGTGTTTCTCGCGGCCCATTACCTTGCCAGGCAGCCCCTCTCGCTCGAGACAGTTCTGCAGGGAGTCGAGGATCTTGTTAAGCAGCTCCTTGCGATTGCCGCGGGCGGCACGCACGGCGCGATGGATCAGGTCCGAGCGCATGGGATGCATGGCTTTGAATCCAAGATCCTCGAATTCGGTACTCAGGCTGTGCATACCCAGGCGATTAGCGATGGGTGCATAGATTTCCAGGGTTTCCTTGGCGATCCGCCGGCGTTTTTCCGGGGCCAGGGCGCCCAGGGTGCGCATGTTGTGCAGGCGATCAGCAAGCTTGACCAGGATTACGCGAATGTCGCGCGCCATGGCCAGCGCCATCTTCTGAAAGTTTTCTGCCTGTGCCTCGGCCTTGGTCTCGAAGGTCATCTGGGTGAGCTTGCTGACACCGTCGACCAGTTCGGCCACAGTTTCGCCAAACTGGGTAACCAGGGCGTCCTTGGGTATGCCGGTATCTTCAATAACATCGTGCAGCATGGCGGCCATCAGGCTCTGATGATCCATGTGCATATCAGCAAGAATGTGGGCTACTGCCAGGGGGTGGGTGACGTAGGCTTCACCGCTGCGTCGGGTCTGCCCGTCATGGGCCTGCTCGGCGTAATAGTAGGCCCGGCGGATCAGATTGACCTGATCCGGATCGAGATATTTGGCCAGTCGCTCGGCAAACAGCTCGATACCGGTCTCCGTGCCAGCGAGGTTTTCCTGCTGGAATCGCTCAGTGGCGGCCTCCGCGCCCATGGAGGGCGTGCGGGTCTGGCCTGACATCGACCGGCCCAAGAATTTACTCCTCGAGGTCGGATTCCATCGAGTACAGCGGCTCCTGCTGATCCTGAATCGCTTCCTGCGCCAGTATCTCGTTGGAAATCAGACCTGCTGCAATCTCCCGCAGTGCAACCACTGTGGGCTTGTCATTTTCCCAGGCAACCTTGGGCTCTTTGCCGCCGGTGGCTAGTTGGCGCGAACGTTTGGTGGCCAGCATGACCAGCTCAAAACGGTTTTCTACATTTTCCAGGCAGTCTTCAACGGTAACGCGGGCCATGGTTGTACTCCGGTACGGCTTGACGATCTAAACGAGAGGCGTCCAGAAAAGGAACGCAGGACCATGTAGTGTACTGAATCGGTCAGTACCATGACAAGAACTATGACAAAAGCGCAGTCAACAACCCCTGATGCCGCTCTTCCTGGCGGACGACATTAAGTCGGGCTGAGCGCAGGATAGCCTTGAGATCTTCCAGGGCGGTGTTGAAGTCGTCATTGATTACCAGATAGTCGTACTCGACATAGTGACTGATTTCGTCGACGGCCAGCGCCATGCGACCCTCAATCACACTCCCCTCATCCTGACCACGGTTGGTCAGACGCTCACGCAGGGTTTCCCTGGAGGGCGGCAGAATGAAGATGGAGCGTGCGTCGGGCATTGCCCTGCGAACCTGCTGCGCACCTTGCCAGTCGATTTCCAGAATGAGGTCGTTGCCCAGCGCCAGGGTTTTTTCCACAGTACTTTGCGAGGTGCCATACAGGTTGCCGAATACCTCGGCGTGCTCGAGAAAGTCTCCCTGGGTAACCTGGGCAAGAAACTGATCGCGGCTGGTAAAGTGATAGTTGATGCCGTCTACCTCGCCCGGCCGCATGGCGCGGGTTGTGTGGGAAACAGACACGCGCAGATTGTCGAGCTGGTCAATCAGGGCCTTGACCAGGCTGGTCTTGCCGGCGCCGGAGGGGGCGGAAACGATATACAGGGTGCCGGTGGCATGAGTCATTGGTCGGGATGTCCTGCAGATTAACGGCTAGAATGATGGGCTTGATTATAGGGACATTGGGCCGTGCCGTCATGCGGCGAAGCGGACCGGTCAGCAAAGGGGCAAAGATGATTTCGAAATGGCAGTGGTTGGTTTTGCAGTTGACGCGCACGCTGTGGGTGCGTGCCGCATTATTTGCTTTGCTCGGGGTTGGTGCCGCATTGGTGGCTGCGGCGCTGCAGGGCAGTCTGCCTTTCAAGATTGATCTCGGTCTGGGTCGAAACGCCGTTGGCGACATACTGAATATCCTTGCCTCGAGCATGTTGGCGGTGACCACCTTTTCGCTTAGCGTCATGGTCATGGCCTATGGCACCGCCACTACTAACGTCACTCCTCGAGCTACTCGGCTGCTGATGCAGGACACCACGACGCAGAATGTTCTGGGTACCTTTCTTGGCACTTTTCTGTTCAGCCTGGTAGGAATTACCGCGCTGAGTACCGGTACCTATAACGAAAGCGGCAGGGCTATCCTGTTTCTGGTAACGCTGGTGGTTATCTTGCTTGTCGTGATGACGATTCTGCGTTGGATTGAGCATTTATCTTATTTTGGCCGCGTAGGTGACACGACCGGTAGGGTCGAAACCGTCACCTTGAGCGCCCTGAAGGAGCGTATATGCCATCCGGGATTGGGGGGTATAACCGTTAAATCAGGCGAGTCCCTGCCAACAGATTCTGCCTGGCCCGTGTATGCCCGCTCTACCGGGCTGGTACAGCATCTGGATATGGTTGAATTATCCCGCCTGGCCGAAAAAAACGACTGGACGGTCTGGGTTGATTGCCTGCCAGGCGCCTTTGTCAGTCAGCCGCGTGCGTTGGCCTGGGTTGAAGGGGTACGGGGAAAGGAGGTGGATGAAGCTGATGATGCAATTCGGTGCGCCTTTACCCTCGGTAATGATCGCTCATTCGAGCAGGATCCGCGCTTTGGCCTCTCCGTGCTCGCCGAAATTGCGTCGCGCGCGCTTTCGCCTGCGGTCAACGATCCTGGTACCGCAATCGACGTACTTGGGCGAGCGGTGAGGATTCTTTCCTATTATTCCGAGCAGAATGTCGCCGAGATGCAGTCCGCGCCCATTTACCCCCGCGTACGTGTTCCTGGCCTTGATCTCAATGATCTTTTCGATGACATATTTGCACCGATTGCGCGAGATGGTGCGAGCTTGATCGAGGTACAGATGCGACTGCACAAGGGGTTGCTGTTGCTGGCCGGACAGGGCGGGCACCTGGCCAGTTGCGCTCAGCGGCAGGCACTGTATGCGCTCAAGCATATGGAGCCGTCTATGGTGCTGGAAGAGGATAGGCAGCGTCTGCGTGATCTGGCGTCGGGTTACCAGCAAGCCTGACGCTCCCGCAGTTACTATTCGATGTTCTGCACCTGCTCGCGCATCTGCTCAATGTATACCTTGAGATCCACCGCGGCCTGCGTACTGCGGCTGTCGATGGCTTTCGAGCCAAGGGTATTGGCTTCGCGGTTGAACTCCTGCATCAGGAAATCCAGGCGTCGCCCCATGGCCTGGTCGCCGGACAGAATATGGCGCGCCTCGGAAACATGGGTGTCGAGCCGATCCAGTTCCTCGGCCACATCCATTTTTTGCGCCAGTAATACCAGTTCCTGTTCGATGCGGGTGGTGTCCAGTTCGAGCCGGGCCTCGTTGAAGCGATCTATGAGCTTCTGTCGGTGGGCAGCGAGGAGGCCGGGCATCATCTCGCGCAGACTGGCGACCCTTTCACTTATTGCCTCCAGTCGCTCTTCCAGCAGCTTTTTAAGTTCGCTGCCCTCACGCGCGCGCTGTGCCTTGAGGGCGGTAACCGCCTCCTCGAACAGGGCGCCGGCCTGGGGAATCAACTGATCGTCGCTGGGCCTGTTGCCGCCGAGTACGCCGGGCCAGGCGAGCACGTCCAAAGGATTGATCTTGTGGGGGGCATCCATCTGCCGGCTGATGCGTTCGGCTGCGGCGAGCAAGGCATCGACCAGCGGCTGGTTGATCTGCAGTGCGTCGCTACCGCCTGCGGCCGGATTGAAGCGCAGGGTGGCCTCCAGCTTGCCACGCGCGAACTCCTTGCGCAGTCGCTCTCGCAAGGGCCCTTCAAGTGAGCGAAAGCTTTCCGGTAAGCGCAGGCTGGGTTCAAGGAAGCGATGATTGACCGAGCGGATTTCCCAGGCGAGATTCCCCTGATCTGTACTCAGCTCGCAGCGTGAGAATGCCGTCATGCTGTAAACCATCGGTTGGCCTCCTGGCGGACTAGATAATTGAAGCCGCATTCTACTCCGGTCGATACTCAGGTGTCGCCCGCTGGGCTTGACCCGTATAATCTCTGCACACACACCCGCAGTACTAAGGATTCCAAGATGAAACGACCCAGTGGCCGCGAAGCCGATCAGATGCGTCAGGTAACTCTGACCCGCCATTACACCAAGCATGCCGAGGGGTCGGTCCTGGTCGAGTTTGGCGATACCAAGGTTATTTGTACGGTGAGTGTCGAAGCTGGCGTGCCACGCTTTTTGCGCGGATCAGGACAGGGCTGGGTAACAGCCGAATACGGGATGCTGCCGCGTTCCACTGGCTCGCGCATGCAGCGAGAGGCCAGTCGAGGCAAGCAGGGCGGTCGCACTCTCGAGATTCAGCGGTTGATCGGTCGTTCCTTGCGCGCCGCGCTTGACCTGAAAAGTCTGGGTGAGAACACTCTGTATATCGATTGTGATGTTATCCAGGCCGATGGTGGCACTCGCACGGCTTCGATTACCGGCGCCTGCGTCGCTCTGGTCGACGCCCTGCGAGTCATGAAGCAGCGCGGTGCTATCAAGAAAATGCCTGAAGTGCAGATGATCTCTGCGATCTCCGTGGGTATTTATCAGGGTGAGCCGGTGCTCGATCTGGACTATCTTGAAGACTCCGCAGCGGAGACAGATCTGAATGTGGTGGTCACTGACAAGGGCGGCTTTATTGAGGTGCAGGGTACCGCCGAGGGTTCGCCATTCAGTCCGGATGAATTGAATGCCATGCTGGCGCTGGCCAGGCAGGGTGTTGATCAGCTGTTTGCCATGCAGTTGGCGGCGCTGGAAGATTGAGCCTGGCCGATCAGGCTGGCAGATTCTTTAACGGAATAGGGAGTAGCGCGACATGATTGAACCAACCCAGCCGATCGCCGAACCAGGTATGCCCGGACCCGAAGCACGCAAATGGGCCTTGATCGCTCATTTGTCGGGCTTTCTTGGTTGCCTGATCCCCTTCGGCAGCCTGATCGGCCCATTGCTGGTGTGGCAGCTGAAAAAGGACCAGGACGTTTTTATTGATGATCAGGGCAAGGAAGCAATGAACTTTCAGATCAGCGTGGCTCTTGCTGCACTGCTCTGCGTGTTGCTGATGGTCGTCGTGGTCGGGTTTCTGTTGATCTGGGTGGTGATTATCGGGGCTGTCATTCTGATGATCATTGCAGCGATCAAGGCGAATGAAGGGAAGGCTTACCGCTATCCGTTCTGCTGGCGGATCATCAAGTAGAGCGGTTGCTTATTTGAAGCTAGAAGTTGAGCTTCTAGCTTCAATCCAAAGCTGTTTATTAAATACTCAGCGTCCAGTCGTAATCAATAATTACCGGCGCATGCTGAGAGAAGCGTGCATCCCGTGGGATTCGTGCATCCTTGACGAACCGACGCAGCCCCGGGGTGAGTATCTGATAATCAAAGCGCAGCCCAAGATTGAGGCTCTCTGCTTGCTCGCTGTCAGGCCACCAGCTATATAGCTCGGCCTCACGAGTCACTTCGCGTAGTGCGTCCACGTAGCCCAGATTGCCAAAGATTTCATCCATCCACGCCCGCTCTGGCGCCATGAAGCCAGGTTCGTTCTGGCAGTCGCGCCAGTTCTTCACATCCAGCTTCAGGTGCGAGGTGTATAGCGAACCACAGTAGATGAACTCCCGACGTTTACGGCGTTGCTTGTTGAGGTAGCCGGTAAAGTCGTTCATGAACTTGAATTTCTGGTTCAGCTCAGCGTCGCCTCCGCGACCGGATGGCAACAACAGGCAGCCAATGCTGACCTTGTCGAAGTCAGCCTGAACGTAACGCCCGTAGCGGTCGGCCAGTTCGAAATCCAGGCCCATGATAATGGCCTTGGGGGCCGTGCGGGTATAGATTGCGACCCCACCCTGACTGGGGACTTCAGCCTCGAAACAATACTGCCAATAGTCATCCAGCCAGTATTTATCCTGCTCGAGTTCCGGTGCGGTAACCCGAATATCCTGCAGACATATCACGTCGGCATCCTGTGTGCGCAACCAGTCGAACAGGCCCCGGGCCGCCGCCGCCTCGATGCCGTTGACGTTCAGACTGATGATTCGCATACATGGCTCCCCCAAAATCGAAAGTGTATGATACCCGAGCCAGCATTTATTTTGTAAAGAAGAGGAACCGGATGCACGAATATCAGCGCGAGTTCATACGTTTTGCCCTGGACCGCGAGGTTCTGCGTTTTGGTGAGTTTACGCTCAAGTCCGGCCGCAAGAGCCCATACTTCTTTAACGCAGGCCTATTCAACACCGGATCGGCTCTCAGTCGACTTGGACGTTTCTATGCACAGGCGTTCGTACACAGCTCGGTTGGTGAGGTAGATATTATCTTCGGACCTGCCTACAAGGGCATCCCATTGGCCGCCGTGACAGCCGTGGCGCTAGCTGATAGTTTTGATCGCAATATGCCATACTGCTTCAATCGCAAAGAGGCCAAGGATCACGGCGAAGGCGGAAGTCTGGTGGGTGCGCCCCTCGAAGGGCGAGTTCTGATTATTGATGATGTCATTACTGCGGGCACAGCTATTCGCGAGGTCATGCAGATCATCGAGGCAGCGGGTGCTACTCCGGCAGCGGTCATGGTCGCGTTGGATCGTCAGGAGCGCGGTAAGGGCGAGTTGTCAGCCATTCAGGAGGTCGAACGTGATTTCGGCATCCCGGTCGTCAGTATCGTTTCCCTGGAACAGGTTTTGAGCTTCCTCGAAGAGGATGCCGAGTTGCGCCACCATCTGCCGGCGGTAGAAGCCTACCGTGCAGAGTATGGTATCAAGGCGGGGCAGTCCTGACGGATACGGCCTTCGCCACGTAACCGGAGTCATCGGCTCCAAGCAAGAGTTACCCTTATGCTTAGGTCGTTTTGCTTGATCATTGTCGGAGTTGCCGGACTTTCGCTACCGGCCCATGCCCAGCTGTATCGCTATCTCGATGATAATGGCGTAACGGTACTCGATAGTCGTGTACCGGCTGAGTATATTGAACATGGCTATGAGGTGCTTGATCACCATGGTCGAGTAGTGAGTACCATTCCAGCAGCGCCTAGTTCCGAGGAGTTGGCCGAAGCGCGGGCCGCGCGAGCCGAGCAGGAGCGTCAGTTGCAAGAAGACACGACCCTCTTGCGACTCTATAGCAGCGTGCCGGATCTGAAGCGGGCCAAGACCCGTCAACTGGACCAGATCGAGAATCTGATCGCTGCTACCGGAACCAATATTGCGGTCTTGAAAGGGCAGCGCGAGGAGCTGTTGAGCCGCGCGGCTGCTCAGCAGCGCGCTGGTCGAGAGGTGGACGAATCGATTCTGCGGGAGATCAAGGAGGTTGATGCCGAAGTGGACCGCCTTGAGCGTCTGATTGCTGCCAAACAGCAGGAGATTGAAGCCGTTCATGCCAGCTTCGAGCTAAGACGCGCCAGACTCGAGGTTCTGCTGAACGAGGACTGAGCTCCTTGTAGCCCGAGTCCTCGTCAGGACGTCACGCCCTCCGGCATCAAGCGCTCGAAAGAGGCTACCGCTTTGCGAAACACCTGCGGGATAGGTGAGGGCCGACGTGTAGTCTGATCCGCATGGACGTAAACAATCTCCCCGTTGACCAGCAACTCCTCCGCGCGATAGATACCGATCAGAAACTGCATGCTCGAGTTGCCGAGCCGGGCGATACGAACATGTACATCAAGCATGTCGTCGAAGCGCGCAGGCGACCGATATTCCAGCAGAGTTTTCACGGCAAAGAAATCACTGCCATTGGCCCCTGTTTCGCCGCTGTAGGTTTGACCCATGGCGCGAAAGTATTCAGTGATGCCCACATCAGCAAAGGTCAGATAGTGTCCGTTGAAGACTATGCCTTGCATGTCGGCCTCGGCCCAGCGAACGCGGAGCGCGTGGCTGAAGCGAAAATCGTCCGGTTGCATTGGTCAGATGTCTCGCTTGTTATTGGTAATCAGCGTGCCAACACCGGTATCGGTAAAGATTTCCAGCAAAATGGCATTAGGAACCCGTCCGTCCACGATAATCGCGCTGCTCACGCCGCCTTGTACCGCATCAAGGGCGCATCGGATTTTCGGCAGCATGCCACCATAAATGGTGCCGTCAGCAATCAGAGCATCGACCTGGGCGGTAGTCAGGCCGGTCAATACGTTGCCTGCCTTGTCCATCAGCCCGGCGATGTTTGTCAGCAGCATGAGCTTCTCAGCCTGCAGGGCCTCTGCGACCTTGCCAGCTACCAGGTCGGCATTGATGTTGTAGGAGGCGCCGTCGGTGCCCACACCAATGGGAGCGATAACCGGAATATAATCATCCGATACCAGCCGGTTGATCAGTCGGGTATTGACCTCGACCACCTCACCAACATGGCCAATATCGATTATCTCTGGCTTGTCGAGTCCCGGCGTGTGCACGCTCACCTTGAGTTTGCGTGCCTTTATCAGGCCTGCGTCCTTGCCAGTGAGGCCGATGGCACTGCCACCGTGCTGATTGATCAGGTTGACGATGTCCTTGTTGACCTGACCGCCCAGCACCATTTCAACCACATCCATGGTCTGGGTATCGGTAACGCGCATGCCATCGACGAAGCGACTTTCGATGTTGAGTCGCTTGAGCAGGTCTCCAATCTGAGGGCCGCCACCATGCACAACGACCGGGTTTATCCCGACTGTCTTCATCAGCACGATGTCACGGGCGAAGCTGTTTTTCAGCTCTTCGCTTTCCATCGCGTTTCCGCCGTACTTGATGACAATGGTCTTGCCGGTAAAGCGCTGGATATAAGGCAGTGCTTCGGTCAATACACGGGAAACCTGGGTGGCAGCGTCACGACTCAACATGGTGTAGAGCTTCTCCTTCAGTAATCAGAATGTCAGTTGCAGGTCGCCAGCTATATTAGCCAGCTTATCGCGGAATAACTGCTGGATCCGTTCAAGCTCGTCTGGCTTGTCAGCCTCGAATCGCAGTACCAGCATGGGTGTCGTATTAGAGGCACGTATCAACCCCCAGCCATGGGGAAAGTCGACACGAATGCCGTCCAGTGTGGATACGCGTCCTGTGCCCCAGTCGGCCTGCTTTTTCAGTGCCTCGATCAGTTCAAACTTGCGCTGTTCGCCGACCTTGAGGTTGATCTCTGGTGTGACCAGACCCGCAGGGTATTTACTGAAAATATCCTTTTCGGGGTTATCTTCGGGGGGTTGGATCGAAATCAGCTCCAGCAGGCGGCAGGCGCTATACAGGCCATCGTCGAAACCGAACCAGCGCTCCTTGAAGAACAGGTGGCCACTCATTTCACCGCCGAGCAGGGCTCCTGTTTCAACCATCTTGGCCTTGATCATGGAATGCCCGGACTTCCACATGACCGGACGTCCACCCATACGGCTGATAAGCGCGGGCAATCTACGGGTACATTTGACGTCGAAAACGATATCGGCGCCGGGGTGGCGCGTAACAATATCTTCTGCGAACAGCATCATCAGGCGGTCAGGATAGATCAATTCGCCGCTGCGGGTGATCACGCCGAGGCGATCGCCATCGCCATCAAAGGCGATGCCTATGTCGGCTTCACTGCGCTTGACCTCGGCAATCAGGTCCTGAAGATTCTCGATATGGCCGGGGTCAGGATGATGGTTCGGGAAATTACCGTCTACCTCACAGTAAAGGGGAATGACTTCACACCCCAGATCCTCCAGCAACCCCTGCGCCACTACGCCGGCCACACCGTTGCCGCAATCGATCACCACCTTCAGTGACCGGACCAGGACCACATCCTCGGCGATCTGGCGGCGGTAGGCGCCCAGCAATTCCAGCTGCTCTCGTCCGCCCGAGCCTTCGCTGAGATCGTTGTCCCGCAGGCGTTGGTGCAGAGCCTGAATACGTTGGTCGGCGAGGGTCTCACCGGCAATGACGACCTTCAGGCCGTTATAATCTGCCGGATTGTGGCTGCCGGTCAGCATGACGCCCGACTTGGCCTGGGTAGTGTGGGTGGCGTAATAGAGCACCGGTGTTGGAACCATGCCCAGGTCGATGACTTGGCAACCGCTTTCCATGAGGCCCCGGATCAGTTGTTCCACCAGCACAGGGCCTGACAGGCGTCCGTCACGGGCCACGGCAACATTGGTCTCGCCATGGGCGATGCTCTCGCTTCCAATCGCGCGACCCAACCAATACACGGTTTCCGCCGTCAGTGTGCGGTCGACCACTCCACGAATATCATAGGCGCGGAAAATTTCGGCTGGTACTTCGGGGATCGCAGGGGTTTCGCTTGTGACGCTCCCGGTCGCAAAGATGTCATTACCGAGGTCGTCCATGCTGTCGACGATATCAATATCGAGAATCTCGTCGTCGGATAGCGCCGGGGTTGAGGGCGCCGGGGCCTTTTTCCCGCGCTGAGACTCTTCATCCTCGCGTTTCGGACTGGGGCCCAGTTTGCGGCCGTGGCCTGAAGCCAGCTGCATGATCTCCTGGCCTACCGGTCTCATCGGCCCCAGACGCAGGCCGGCTACCTTGTGACCCTGGGCAAGCTGGCTAAGTACCGATGCATCGGATTTGACGTCTGCAGTCCAGCAACGATGTAGCCACCAGAGGGCAGCGATAATGCCGAAAAGCGCGAGTATTGCAGACCCTAGTAAAAGCAGGGGGTTTGCCACACCTGCGACCAATGCGGCACCAGGCTGGAACTCTATACGCCATGCAGGATTGTTCAAAGGCTGAGTTATAGTCTCGCCAAAGCCGCTACCGGACTGATACAGCGTTTGCTCTGGGCCGCCGGGGAAGCTCTGTACCAGCTTCAATTGACCCGCGTCGGCTTCCAGGGGTGGCATGGCAGCCAAGACCCTTTGCAGGTCGAATGCTGCGACTAGTGTGCCGCCAATCGGTGCGTTATCTGAAACCCGTAGGGGCGTCACTATATGCAGCTGCCACGTACCATCTACAGGATGCGCCTCCATGGGTACCGGCATATTGCGTTCCGCTCGACGGATCATGTCTAGTACGGCGAAACTCGGCACCTCCTGCCCATCAGCACGGCTTTCCGCCTCACCAACGGCGAAGATACGCATGGATTGATTGTCGGCCAGATAGTAGCGCAGCATGCGTTGCACACTGGTACTGCCACCCTGCTGAAGGGCGACCTGGAGTTGCGGATTAGCCGCCAGACGGGCCAGGTCGTTGCGCAGTTGTGTTGTGGTCTGATTCAGCGCTCCGAGCTGCTGGGTGGCATATGCCTGGGCCAGATCGTCACGATAGCGATCATTACTCTGGGCAAACAGGGCCAGCCAGATCAGACCGGCGGCCAGAGCCAGGCCGATCAGGGCAATCAACAAGGGCACCAGTGTGCCCGGTAGCGCCGCGTTGGATTTTGCCCGGTCCTTGGTCTTGAATTTCATCACGGATACTGCCTCCCTGCGAATTGCGTCAAGTTCTGCTCAACGACTGCCTGTATGACCGAATCCGCCGACACCGCGCACGCTGCCTTCGAACTCATCCACTACCTCCAGTTGCGCTTGCAGCACGGGTACCAGGACCAGCTGCGCAATCCTCTCGCCCGGTTCTAGAGTGAATGCCCGGTCACTTCGGTTCCAGCAGGATACCATTAGCTGGCCTTGATAATCCGAATCAATAAGCCCCACGAGGTTACCCAGGACTATGCCATGTTTATGGCCCATTCCCGAGCGCGGAAGAATCATGGCAGCCAGGCCCGGGTCACTGATATGAATGGCCAGGCCCGTAGGCAGCAGTTCGGTCTGCCCGGGCTCCAGGGTCAACGGCTCCTGTAGCAGGGCCCGCAGATCCAGTCCGGCAGAACCCTCGGTCGCGTAATGCGGTAGTGGCCACTCCTGGCCCAGGCGAGGATCAATTATCTTGGCTTGAAGCTTGTGCATGGGTCTTTCCGTCACAGGTTTTTGTTTGTGTCTCTGTTGGGGTCAAGGCGCCGAGCTATGTAGCTGATTATCTGTCTGGCGAGCTTGTGCTTGCTGGCCATGGGCAGGTGGTCCTGATGCAGGGTCCGGTCGATCAATGTGACTGCGTTGTTATCGCTATTGAAGCCGATGCCGGGTGCGCTGACATCGTTGGCGATAATCAGATCCAGATTCTTGCGTTCCAGTTTGTCGGCAGCGTAAGCCAGTACATCGTGGGTTTCAGCCGCAAACCCGACACACCAGGGACGCTGCGCATGCCCGGCAATACCGGCCAGTATGTCAGGGTTGGGAATGAGCTCCAGGGTCAGTCCGTTGCTGGTCTTGGCGTCTTTCTTCATCTTATGGGTGGCGCACTCCGCCGGGCGATAATCGGCAACCGCCGCAGAGGCAATAAACAGATCGGCCGGTAGCGCCGTTTCACAGGCTGCCTGCATCTCCAGTGCGCTGACTACGTCGATGCGATTGACCCGTTCCGGGGTCGGCAGGTTGACCGGTCCAGCTACCAGGGTGACACGGGCGCCGGCCTCTGCTGCAGCCTCGGCCAGAGCAAAGCCCATCTTTCCCGAACTGTGGTTGGATATGTAGCGTACTGGGTCGATCGCTTCCCGGGTGGGACCTGCATTGATCAGCACATGTTTACCGGTCAACAGGCCATGCTCGAAGCATTCACTGGCCAGCAGCGCAATCTCGGTGGGATCGAGCATGCGTCCCGGGCCAACATCCCCGCAGGCTTGCTCTCCGGCACCGGGACCAAAGATCCGTACACCACGAGCACGCAATTGCGCCAGATTGGCCTGGGTGGCCTGATCGCGCCACATGGCCTGGTTCATCGCCGGGGCGAGTGCCAATGGAGCATCGGAAGCAAGCACCAGCGTGGTCAGCAGGTCGTCCCCGCGGCCCTGGGCCAGTCGCGCCATCATATCGGCTGTGGCCGGAGCTATCAGTACCAGATCGGCCCAGCGTGCCAGTTCGATATGCCCCATTGCCGCTTCGGCGGCGGGGTCCAGAAGATCACCGTGTACCGGATGCCCGGACAGGGCCTGCAACGTCAGGGGAGTGATAAACTCACGGGCAGCCTGGGTCATCACGACCCGTACCTGTGCCCCGGCGTCGCGCAGCCGGCGTATCAGTTCCGCACTTTTATAGGCGGCGATGCCTCCGCTGACACCCAGAAGCACTCTCTTGTTTACCAACCGCTGCATGCTGACTCCCGACACCTGCACCTCCGGGGCGTTGTATGTGCAAAAACCCCTTTAAAATAGCACAGCGCGGGCCGGCAGGCTCCTGCCTCGACCATCGGAATTGAAGCTCCTATACTGCCCCCTCAAATTACACCGCACGAACAGGAAGTACGTGCGCTTACGCAGGGACTTGCGCATGCCCATTACCGACTGGCCGGCGGCTGAACGCCCCCGGGAAAAGCTACTCAATCAGGGCGCTGCGGCGCTGTCCGATGCCGAACTGCTGGCTATTTTTCTGCGCACTGGCTTGCCGGGTATCAGCGCGGTTGATCTGGCCCGGCAGTTATTGGGCGCCTTTGGCAGCCTGCGAGCGTTGTTGCAGGCCGAGCAGGTCGAGTTCTGTCAGCATGCCGGTCTCGGGCCTGCCAAGTACGCTCAGTTGCAGGCGGTCATGGAGATGGGGCGCAGACACCTGTTCGAGAATCTCAAGCGCGGCACCGCGCTGACTTCCCCCGGAGCCGTGCGACAATATTTGCGCAGTCGCATGGCGCATTTGCCCCACGAGGTTTTCGCCTGTTTGTTTCTGGATAACCAGCACAGGGTCATTACTTTCGAGGAGTTGTTCCGTGGCACCCTCGATAGCGCCAGCGTCTACCCCCGGGAAGTGGTCAAGCGGGCTCTGGCATGCAATGCCGCTGCGTTGATTCTCACGCACAACCATCCGTCGGGTGTGGCCGAACCCAGCCAGGCCGATCAGATGCTTACCCGTAGGTTGAAGGAAGCGTTGGCACTAGTGGATATCCGCGTTCTTGATCACCTGGTTGTGGGTGATGGCGAGCCGGTTTCCTTCGCTGAGCGGGGACTGCTCTGATCGACGAAAAATTAAAAGTCGTTGCTTGCGGGGGCGTGTTTTGGTATAAAGCTCCGCTCTTCTCGGGGCTGCGCCTGCACGGATTCGTTTGTCAGGTCTGCACTATGCTCGCCCCGGCTGGAAAACAAATTATTTTATGGCTTCCAACCAGTTCGGGTTGGGCAAGTGGTTGGAGAGGGTTAACCATGTCTCGAGTATGTCAGGTGACCGGTAAAGGTCCAGTGACTGGGAACAACGTTTCCCACGCTAACAACAGAACCAAACGTCGTTTTCTGCCTAACCTGCAGCACCATCGCTTCTGGGTTGAGTCAGAGAAGCGTTTTGTACGTCTTCGTACGTCCACCAAGGGCATGCGTATCATCGACAAGCGCGGTATTGATGTAGTGCTTGCCGAAATGCGCGGTCGCGGCGAAAAAGTTTAAGGAGCAGTCCCATGCGTGAATTGATTCGTTTGGTTTCTTCTGCCGGTACTGGTCATTTCTACACTACCGACAAGAATAAGCGTACTACTCCCGATAAGATCGAAATCAAGAAGTTCGATCCGGTTGTTCGCAAGCACGTGAACTACAAGGAAGCCAAGATCAAATAAGATCTGGCTTGCAACAAAAAACCCGCCTCGGCGGGTTTTTTGTTGTCTGTATTTTCTGCTGAAATCTATTCGCCGCCTACTGCAAAGTTGGGCAGGCTGTCGACTGGTTGGGTGAAAGCGAAAGGAATGGAGATTGTGTCCAGGCCTACGTTTTTCTGCACTACAAAGTGCAGATGTGGGCCGGTGCTGTTGCCGGTGTTGCCTGACTTGGCCAGCAGGCTGCCGGTGCGTACCCGCTGTCCTTCGCCCACAACGACCGAGCGATGCTTGAGGTGCAGATAGACGCTCATGGTACCGTCGTCGTGTAACACCCTGACAAAGTTGCCGGATGGGTGAGTACCACGGCCGTTCTGATTGTTTTCGACCTTGACCACCACCCCTGGTCTGGCTGCCAGAATCGGTGTGCCCTCGGGCATGGCGACATCTATGGCATGCCTACCCTTGGGTCCGGTATGGCTGTAACGCCCCCCGGGACCCTGGGTGACGCGGAATGGACCGCCTTCCCAGGGCAACGGGTAGTCCACCAGCGCATGCTTGGCACGTGGATCTCCCAGGGCGTGACGCAGTTTGTAACTGTAGCTGGGCGCACCGTCTCCAGTGGGTGAAAGCGTTAGCAGGCGAATCGTCTCTCGGGGCTGCAGAACCCAGCGTATCGGTTTTTCCGGCACTCCGGCCAGATTGCGAGCAGACTCGATACTCAGCTCCACTTCTACCGGAGCATAGAGTTCATTGTGAACTATCAGGGTTTCGCCACCGGGATGCTTCCGGGTGGTGACATATACCTGCTTGTCGAAGGTTTCAACCATGGTGTCGGTAAAGACAAACACCTGCGCGCCCTTGACCTCCTGATCGGTATAGGTCACCACTCCGTTGGCATCGGTGTATTTGTAGATGGTGGAGGCAGACAGGATCGAGCTCATCAATAGCAGCGTCAGACCCAGGAAAAAGGTTCGCATCCTTTGCAACCCTCATGGTTAATTTTTGACCGGTCCACAATCCTACCCGGATGGGCTGCTTCTGGCGAGCCGCACATCCGGGTTAGGCAAACAGGAGAGTCAGCGTGCCATTGGCGCGGGTTGTAGTGAATAGGTGCGCAGGGTCGCAGCAAAATCCTGAAGTACCTTGATACCGCTGGCCTCTGCCTGGCTGCACCACTCCCCGAGGGCATGCAGCATGTCTTGGCCGTTGGCACTGGTTCGGGCCCAGACCTGTTGTAACGCCAGTCGCTTCTCGTAAATGATGCGCAGCCGCTGACTGTGATCGAGTACCTGCTGAAGGCTCTCCGTGTTACGGCTGTCGAGCAGGCTGCTTTCACGGCTGAGCAGACGCTTGGCGCGACGGAAGAGGTGACGGACCGAGTCGTCTACCCGATGCATTTCCTGGGCTACCAGGGGTTTGATCACCAGCTTGCGATATTGCGCCATGATTTGAAAACGGTTGTTCAACACAGCCATGGCGGTATCCATGTCCAGCGTCTGCTTGCCAGCGATCTGGTGAGCGATTGGCGCGGTGCGTCGCACCTTGGCCAGACCCAGCAGGCTGAAAAGGCGTATCCAAAGCCAGCCAATATCGAACTCCCATCGCTTTACCGACAATTTGGCCGAGTTAGGGTAGGTGTGGTGGTTGTTATGCAGCTCTTCACCGCCGATCAGAATGCCCCAGGGCAGGATATTGGTGGCGGCATCACGGCATTCGAAGTTGCGATAACCCACTGCGTGGCCAAGTCCATTAACGACACCAGCAGCAAATACCGGAATCCACATCATCTGAACGGCCCATACGGTAATGCCAAGTACACCGAACAGCGCCAGATCAATCAGTGCCATCAGGGTAACGCCGCCGATCTGGTAGCGTGAGTAGAGATTACGTTCCATCCAGTCATCCGGGCAGTTCTTGCCATAGATGCGCAGTGTCTCTTCATTTTGAGCTTCGGCCATATACAGCTCGGCGCCCTTGCGCAGCACAGTCGACAGTCCCTTGTGCACAGGGCTATGGGGATCGTCGGGCGTTTCACATTTGGCGTGGTGCTTGCGATGGATAGCAGTCCACTCGCGGGTATTCATGCTGGTTGTTAACCACAACCAGAAACGGAAGAAGTGCTTCAGGGCCGGGTGCAACTCAAGCGCACGGTGAGCCGAGTAGCGATGCAGATAAACAGTCACGCTGACGATGGTGATATGCGTCAGCACCAGAATCACGGCCAGGATCTGCCAGCCGGATAATTGGAGTAAACCTTGATACCACATGGAATATATCCACCTCTCTGATGACACTTGAAAACAGATTGGGCATGTCGCCGCTTTTTTGATTATGAACCAGCCTTGCCGGGAATAACACGACCACCAGTCGCTTCGGCCTGGCAGGACTGCATTCCGGCCTTCTGGGTCGGATAGTAGTTTTGTCGAGCGAGCAACAGTGTGTAACCGAAGTTGTACAATATGGGATAATCTGTATAGGTTGTGCTTTACTGACAGTGCTTTCCACATAACAAACCTTTGGAGGTTTACATGTTTGCATTTACCCAGAAGATCACCCGTACTGCTCGATATCTTATGCTGGCCGTTCTCGGTGCCGGTATGCTGGCAGCTGTACCTGCCTATGCCGATCATCATTCCGGTATGGCCAAGAAAGACATCGTTGATACGGCCGTCGAAGCTGGCAGCTTTACTACGCTGGTTGCAGCCGTTCAGGCTGCTGGCCTGGTCGACACCCTGAAAGGCGAAGGCCCGTTCACTGTATTCGCCCCGACTGACGAAGCATTTGCCAAGATTCCGGCTGCAGATCTGGACGCGCTGCTCGCCGACAAGGAAAAGCTGACCGCAGTACTGACCTACCACGTCGTTCCAGGCAAAGTCATGGCGGCAGACGTGGTTGGTCTGACCAGTGCTGAAACTGTGCAAGGTAGTGAGCTGACAATTAATGCCAGCAATGGCGTAATGGTCGATTCCGCGACAGTGCTCAAGACCGACATTGAAGCCAGCAATGGTGTGATTCACGTGATTGATTCGGTGCTCATGCCAGGCATGTAATCAACTGCGAGAGAGTACAAGGCAGACTTCGGTCTGCCTTTTTTTTGGCTGTTCCGATGCCTACTGACTCGATTCTAATACCTTTGTACAACCTCCCGCCTGCGACATTACTTGATCCGCATCAATACGTTATCGATTTAAGAACCTAGAATGAGCGCCCTTTTCATACTTCCTGGAGCGGGCAATGAAGTCACAGCGTCAACTTCCGCTGCGCTATAAATTCTGGGCGGTCAATGGTGTGGCTTTCCTGAGTATTCTGGTGCTGGTAATCGTAGCTATGATTCTCGAGCAGCGCAGCGTTAATCAGACCCGGCAGCAGCAGGCTCACAGTCTCTTGCAGCTGTGGCGCGGAGAGCCCGCTTCCCACCTGGATGGCCCGCTACAACCGCTGATTTTGCGTCCAGACTCCAGGGTGCTAGTTGAACGCGAGCTGCTGGATGCCTCCGGGCCGGTAACCCGGTGGGTCGAGTTGGGCGGGTTTACCCTGTGGGGTATTGAGCGCCCCTTGGGTGCCTGGGTGCTGCGGAGTGCTGGTCCGGGAGCACTCGCCGTTGTGGTCAGCGGCAAATCTTTCCAGCAGATATTCCTTGAGCGAGCACCTATTTATGCGCTCGCGGTTCTTGTGTTGATGCTTGGCGTCCTGCTCGGTTCCCAGTTGCTGATCAGGTTTGTTGATACCTATCAGAGCCGGCTGCGTACCCTGGCACATTTTGATCCTCTGACTGGGCTGCCCAACAGAATCCTGGCGCGAGACCGGCTTGAACATGCCAAGGACCGTATAGACCGGCGGGGTGGCTGGTTGGCCGTTCTTTTTATTGATCTGGATCGATTCAAGACGCTGAACGATAGCTACGGCCACGATTTCGGTGATCTCGTCCTGCAAGGCGTCGCCCGGCGCCTGCAGGAACGTTGCCGCAACGAAGATACCTTGGCACGCCTGGGTGGTGACGAGTTCCTTTTGATTCTCGAACAGTTGCCGAGTCCCGGTATGGCCAGCCAGGTAGCGAAAGGTCTGCTCGATTCATTGAAGGCGCCGCTGTTGCTGGATGAAGCCCGCGAGTTGTACGTTGGCGCAAGCATTGGCATCGCGCTCTATCCGAAGGATGGGAGTAATGCCCATGAGCTCATTCGTAACGCCGACGCGGCGATGTATCGAGCAAAGGCTCAGGGCCGCAATACCTATAGCCATTATCTGCCCTGTCTGACAGAAGAAGCACGGGCTCGCTTTGAGCTGGAGCGCTCCCTGCGCGGCGCTCTGCATAACGATGAGCTCACATTGCACTACCAACCCCTGGTAGAACTGACCAGCGGCCGGTGTATCGGCGCCGAAGCCCTTTTGCGCTGGCATAGCGCGGAGCATGGAGCAGTGGGTCCGGATCGCTTTATTCCCTTGGCCGAGGAGAGCGGACAAATTGTCGCCCTCGGAACATGGGTGCTCCACCAGGCTTGCCAGCAGGCCAGCGAATGGCGGCGCGAGGGCTTGCTGCTTGAAACCATTGCTGTGAATCTCTCGCCCATCCAGTTCATGCAGCGCAATATCGTGCAGATTGTGCGTGATGCGTTGGATATCAGTGGCTTACCGGCAGCATGTCTGGAACTGGAAATCACCGAAGGGGCATTGATGCAGCATATTGCACAGGCTGAGGAGACTCTGGATGCGCTGCGGGCGCTCGGCGTGCGTATCTCGGTGGATGATTTCGGTACTGGTTACTCTTCTCTTGCGTATCTGCGACGCTTTGCCCTGGACAAGTTAAAGATCGACAAGAGCTTTCTGGCTGGCTTGCCAAGGGATCCGAGCGATTGCCAGCTGGTCCAGACTATCATCGCGATGGCCAGAAACATGCAACTGTCAGTGCTCGCCGAGGGGGTGGAAACCGCAGAGCAAAAGACCTGGCTGCAAAAGCATGGTTGCGACCAGTGCCAGGGTTATCTGCTGGGTAGGCCCATGAACGTCGCCGCGTTTACTGATTACTGGCAGGAACAGCCGCTAGGGTGACAAGGCTGCGGCTGCACTATATCGATTATGCGGGTCGATTATATGGCCTTTCTTTTCATGTTTTGCTTAGCAGGTTTTCTTCGTTTGACGACCGCAGCTCTTCGGCAACCTGGCGATCAATGGTGTTATCTGCCGCCACGTCTTCTGCTCTGGTAGGTGTTGCCGGTGCGGCCCTCTGTTGAGGCGCAGCTGGTTGCCGGTTAGATGGCTCGGTAAGCTGATCAATGGCCGCCGGGTTACGCAGGTGTATGCGGTAGATAGGCTCGGGCATTTCAATACCAGCCTCATCGTAAGCTGCCTTGACCTGACGGATGGCTTCACTGCGAGCCTTGAGAAAATCGCTGTCATGTTGATTGATCCATGCCAGGAAACGCAGTTGTACGGTACTGTCGCCCAGTTCCGCTACCAGCACCTGGGGCCCGGGGTCGGCGAGGATGCCGGTTAGGGCCTGCAGGGTTTCTATTCCCAGCTTGCGCGCTTTCTGCAGGTCGAGATCGACCGAGACACCAACAATGAACTCCAGCCTGCGCAGCGGGTTGCGTGTGAAGTTGGTCATCGCCGAGGTGATGATGATGCTATTGGGGATTCGCAGATGATTGCCATCGCGGGTCATCAGCACGGTGTCCCGGGAGGTCAGTCGCACAACGGTACCGCCGAGGGTGCCGACTTCTATGATGTCGCCCACATCGAAGGGGTTGCGGGCACTGAGCAGAACCCCGGCGAGATAGTTTTCAACAATATTGCGGAAGGCAAAGCCGACGGCGATACCTGCAACCCCGGCGACACCCAGCATGGCCCCCACCAGGGCAGTGGCGTCGAGTATCTCGAGGGCAATCAGTATGCCAAGCCCGGTAATGCACAGCCGCACAATTCGCTTGCCCAGGTTGGACGCCAGTTCTGACAAGCCGATTCGCCGTAACCATCCACCGCGCGAGCCCGCCCACTGGCCCAGCAGCCAGAAAACGATGATGACCACTAACGCGACCAGCGCGACCGGCAGCATTTGCAAGGCTGCGGTACCCATTTCCTGGAACTTGCGGGTGGCCGGACGCACGCGCGCCGAGACATCGGTTTCCTCGGTCAGGCGACTCTGCACATGAATCACGCCCTCGACACGATTAGCAATGCCTTCCACCTCGCGGGCTGAACGGGCATTGGGCACACTGCCCCTGAGCGTGACCACTCCCTGCTTGACGTCCACCGCTATTCCCGCACCCTCGTCGAGTGCTGCCAACACGGCGCGTAAACGCTTGCCGATGGCCGCATCGCTGGGGACATCGGTCACCTGTATAACCGGCGCGCTTTCTGTACTGTCCTGGGCCAGCGCCGCATTACCCATGCCTTGCAGCCACAGGAAGACGCAGAGGGCAGCGTAAACAAGAGATTTGACCATGGACTGTTCCTTGTTATCAGCCTGTTGGGTTAATGGACTCCCAGTGGCCGGGAGTAGTTCATCCAGGCTATGGTATGGGCAGTCAACGGCCTATGTCGCCTCCTATCCATCAACTGATGAGCGATCATGAAAACCGACACTTCCTCGCCGCCGAACTTCGTGCCCCTGAACATGGACCGTCGCCTCAGGGTTTGTATACGCCCCGGCGATCAGCATTGGCAGAGTGCGCCTCAGGCGCCGATCCGGCGTTGGCCCCTGGAGCGCGAGGCGCCTGAAAGCGGGCAGGTGACCAGTCTTGTGGAATATCTGCCCGAAGCGCGATTTCCGCAACACACGCATCCCAATGGTGAGGAGATCTACGTACTTGAGGGTGTTTTCAGCGATGAGACCGGAGACTACCCCGCCGGCAGTTATTTGCGCAGTCCCGCGGGCTCACGGCACAGTCCTTTCTCGGAAGAGGGTTGCCTGATTTTCGTCAAATTGAATCAGTTTGCGCAAAAGGATGCAGCCCAGGTACGTCTGCGCCCCTCCGAGCAGTCCTGGGGCAAGCGCGCAGCTGGAGCCGTTGTCAGCGTGCTGCACAGTTTCACCGCGGAAGAGACCCTGTTGTACAGCTGTTCTGCAGGCCAGGCTTTGGACTTGCCGGCTGGTCCGGGCGAACTGCTGGTGCTGTCCGGCAGCCTGCAAAGTGCTGAGGGTGACATGCCGGCATTAACCTGGCTACGCCATCCCGATCTCGCTGATCACGGGCTAGCCAGCCGTGCGGGCGCTGTGTTGTTGGTCAAGTCCAGAGCACCCGCCGAGCCGGCCTGACTCAGGCAAAGAGCCAGATCAGCGCGATACCGAGAATGATCCGGTAGATCACGAATGGCTGCATGCCGATCCGGCTTATGAACGCCAGAAAGAAGTGAATGCACAGAAAGGCGCTGATACCCGACATTACCACGCCGCCGACCATGAAGGCCCAGTCGATGGGAACCGCCGTGTTGTACAGATCCCAGGATTTGAGCGCACAGGCTATAACGATGACCGGAATGGACAGCAGGAAGGAGAACCGGGCAGTGGCTTCACGGCTCAACCCCAGCAGCAGGCCTGCGGTCATGGTGATACCTGAGCGGGAGGTACCCGGGAACAGGGCGATCGCCTGGGCCAGGCCGATCAGCAGCACGTCCTTCCAGTTCATCTGATTGACTTCGCGCTCACCTCGATGCCGCCAGTCGGCCCAGCTCAATACCAGACCGAAGACGATCAGACCCGCGGCAATATACAGCGGGGAGCGCAGTTGCTCTTCTATTGCGTCCTTGAACAGCAGACCTGCCAGGCCCACGGGAATGGTAGCGAATAGCACGCCCCAGGCCAGTCGGGCATCATCATTCATCTCACGGTGGGTTACCGAGCGTGTCCAGCTGATGCTCATGGCTATCAGGTCACGACGAAAATACAGCACCACAGCGCTGAGACTGCCCAGGTGCAGAGCGACGTCGAACGCCAGTCCCTGATCCACCCAGCCGAATAGTACCGGAGCAAGAATCAGATGGGCGGAGCTCGAAATCGGAAGGAATTCGGTGAGACCCTGTATTACTGCCAGAACCAAGACTTGCAGCCAATCCATGAAGAGCAATCCATGTGCGAATGTGTCAGGCCGCAATTAAACCATGCCCGGTTTGCTCAGGCGACTGTTGCGAGGGTCCCAGGGGAGAGAATTTTTACGTTTTCCGGTAGATAGCGCCGCAATGGTCCGGCATTCACGAACTCCTTTGCAGGTCGGGGTATGCCCACAATATGCCTGTCGGTCAGAGCAATAAAGCCAGCATCATTGATAGCACGACCCTGAATCCGATCAATGTCAGCCATATGAGAGGTGCCATTTACTGCTTACTGCGGCAATTCCAATTGAGCCAGTTGCATATCGACGCTGGCCTATAGCACGTTAACAGCGCCATTGATCTGGATGACCGGGGGTGCTCGGCATGGCATCTTGATCACTCCAACAAGAACAACAGGATGACTGCTCATGCGCTGGAAGTATCGACCGGAAGGTTCCAACTGGGGCGACTTTGGACCCGATGACGAATTGGGCAGGCTCAACCTGCTGACCCCGGAGAAGGTGCTGCAGGGTGTGGCAGAAGTGCGCGAAGGCCGCAGCTTCTGTCTCAGTCTGCCGCTGGACTATCCCGGCGGCAACGCGCTGAACAAGCTACGCCACGCGCCGCGGCGATTCACCTCCGGGCGCGGCGACAAGCTCAACTACAATTTCGCCCTTAACCGTATCAACCCTGATTTTACCGACGTAGTCAGCGACGATGCGGTGCTGCTCTATACCCAGTACTCAACCCAATGGGACGCATTGGCCCATGTTGGCAGTCTGTTTGATGCCGACGGTGACGGTGAGGCCGAGCCTTTGTATTACAACGGCTGGCGTGCTGGCGAGGATATCCAGGGGCCGACGGGGCACGAGGACGCGCTGGAAGGTGTGAATGCCAAGCGACTGGGTATCGAGAAGATGGCCGAGAAGGCAGTCAGCGGCCGCGCGGTGTTGATCGACCTGGAACACCATTGCGGTCGGGAGCGCGTACTGGTTGATAATGCACGGCTGCAGCAGATCATGCGTGATGACGGCGTCACGGTGGAACCTGGCGACATGGTGTGCCTGTATACCGGCTTTGCCGATGTGATTCTCGGTATGCATCGTGAGCCTGATGCGGCTGTCCTCGCCTCCAGCTGCGCTGTTCTTGATGGTCGTGATCCGGCGCTGCTGCAATGGATCACCGATAGCGGTCTGAGCTTGCTGATAGCCGATAACTACGCCGTAGAGGCCTACCCGGCCCGCGAAGGAGCGGGCTGTTGTGCCGCACTACCCCTGCACGAGCACTGTCTGTTCAAGCTCGGCATACACCTGGGTGAGCTCTGGTACCTGAGCGAGCTGGCGCACTATCTGCGCGACAGCGGGCGCAATCGTTTCATGCTCACTGCGCCGCCCCTGCGCCTGCCGGGTGCAGTGGGTTCACCCCTGACGCCGGTGGCGCTGGTCTGATCAGCGGTCGGCGCTGACCTGAAAGCTGTCTGACAGTTGATGCAGGCGGCTGGCGGTCTCCCTGACCTGCCCGGAGCTGGAGCGCAGCGTACTGATGACTTTGGCCATGGAGGCGGTTACTTCTGCCACGTGGCCAGCCTGGCGTCCGTGCTCCTTGCTGTTGGTATCCATGACCGCAATCACCTCGAATAACTCCTCGACGGTCTGGTGCAAGGTATCGTTATCGTTGGCCGCATTATTGGCCAGGGTCAACTGCTGATCGACGTCACTCACACCCTGTTCCATCAGATCGACCGCCTGATGGGTGGCATCGCGTATCGCGGTAATGCCTTGATTGATTTCCGCCGCGGCGGTAGCGGTTCTTGAGGCCAGTGCGCGGACTTCGTCAGCGACCACGGCGAACCCCCGGCCATGCTCTCCGGCGCGCGCGGCTTCGATCGCTGCGTTAAGGGCCAGCAGGTTGGTCTGGCTGGTGATGTCAGTGATCATCGATACCATGCCGGCGATTTCGTTGGAGCGTTTATCCACTTGCTGCACGCTGCTAGCGGAGGTTTCGACGATATCGCGGATCTTGCGCGTTCCATTCGAGACGGTTTCCAGGCGCTGGCGCGCCGACTCGACGACTTCGGCCATGGTGCGTTTCATCTGCGCTGCGGTGTTCGAGGCGCTATCAATCGTCTGCACCTGTGCCTCGATCATGCCGAGCATCTGCTCAATGGTTTTGGTTACTTCCTCGGCGGTATTGCTGGCCTTCTGGTTATGATCCAGCATCTGTTCACTGTTTTGCAGCGTATGCCTGCTGGCCTGCTTGACGCGCCCGACGATGGTGTCGAGGTTGTCGATGAAGCTGTTGGTCCAGCGCCCCAGTTCGCCGGTTTCATCGGCAACCAGGCGGGTGGTATCCATGCGCTGGCTCAGATTGCCTTCACCCTCGGCAATATTACGGATGATCTCCGTCATGCGTCCCATGCGCCTGGCCAGTTTCCGGGTGCCTCGGCGCCAGAACCAAATGGCTGACAGGCCCACCACCAAAAGGTTGAGTCCGCTGGCAGCGGGTTGACCCAGGCCGGACCAGGCGATCGCAATCTGACAGCCGCAGATGATCAGCATAAGCAACAGGAAGAATTTCATCAGGCTGTAGCTCAGTGATCGATAGCGGTAGACCTCTTCCAGATCTGCTTCGCACATCATGCCCCAGCGGTCCGGAGAGCCGGTCAGGCTGAAAGTCACTCCTTTGCCGATCACGGGTATATGACGGTAATCGGAATATCCAGGGTAAGTAACGAACAGGTTCTGTCCCTTGCGGATGGTCTCGCGCACCCCCGGATGCAACTGCTTGGTAGCCGGATCAGTGAAGCGCACCTCGAATTCGGTATGTTCGCGCACACTGACGGTACCCCAGTGGGTGGCAATGCCTTCCTTCAAGTTTCCGCCGTGGCTGAACGTGTTGTCCTCGAAACGCGAGCGTGACAATGCGCGGCCCGGCTCGATTGCCGGATCGAAGCGCGATTCGACCATGAACACATAGTTGTCGCCCGATTCCTGGTAGATATGTCCAGCCTCGCGTTGGATCAAATCACCCAGTACGTCGTTTGGCACCCGGGCGCACAGACAGCATGGCTGGTCCTGGTATTGCATCGGCTGATAGAACATCAACGTCACCGCATCATGGAAGCTGGATGTCGATGGACCCAGCTCTTTGGTGCGTTGATCGATATAGGGACCGTGTAGAAAGGGTGCCTGGAGGCCCGGCTGCATGGCCTTGGAATTGATCGTGGACGTCGGCATCTGCCGGGCGGTGCTGACCAGGCAACGGCCGCTCGCATCGACCAGGAACAGCTCGCTGGCATCGGCTATTTTGGGCATCAACTTGAGCATCTGTTGACGCTCGAGCGGTTTGCCCAGGTTCCCCAGATCCCTGGCGATGCTATCCAGAGTGGTCCACTGGTTATCGCACCACTGTTGCAGCAGCCGCATACGGGTATCGGCTACGCTGTTGAATATTTCTTCCAATTGCGCATAACGATTTTGGTTTACTCGGCAGGCCCAGCCCATGCGAAGCTTGCCTGTCGAACCAAGCCAGGGAAGCCAAGTGCGCTCGGTGGAGGTTAATGCCATTTCTTCACTGCGAATGGACATCGGACGTATGGACACGGGAACTCTCTCTGATGCGAATGAATAGTACTTCTCTTTGCAAGAAGCGCACCGGATAGGGACATGTCAGGGAATTCTTGCTGAGAGCCAGCCGCTCTGGCTCGGGGGTCTGGAACTCATTTGGCGATAGCGCGCCGATTCTGGGCGCATAGCTGGCTCTTGGATCTACTATGCGCACCAGAAAAGTGCATAAAGGCGGGACTGGTGCGCCGCTCAAGCCGGAGCGAGGCGACGGTGGATCCAGGTTAAACCGATAGCCGCGAAGATCAGACCAAAGGACAGAACGAAGAGCATGGTCTCGGTGAGCGGCACATAGGGATTGTAGGGCATGGCCAGGAAGAGTCCGCCTATCGCAAACAGTATGCGAAGCGGCCAATGCAGCAAACCGCGCTCGCTGAGATCTCCCAGCTTGGGTAGATAGCCCTGCAGTCCACCAGCTATAAGGATGATACCGCCTACCGCACAAGTGATGGCCACGATGATTTCCGTTGCGCTGCCCTGCAACAGTAAGGCGGGCTCGAGCACGAAAAAGAAGGGTATGAAATAGATGATGCTACCCATCTGCATCGACACGAAGCTGGTTTTCATTGGACTGCTGCCGGCTACTGATGCGGCGGCGAAGGCGCCAATTGCGACCGGCGGGGTGATGAAGCTCAACATGCCCCAATAGAGAATGAACATGTGCACTGCCATCGGGTTCATGCCGCCGTTGATCAACGCGGGTGCCAGGGCGATCGCGAGGAAGATATAGGCCGCAGTCACCGGCATTCCTATACCCAGGATAAAGCTGGTCAGGGCGCCCATGATCAGTAGTACCAGCATATCGCCGCCGGCAATAAACAGCAGATCGTTAGCGATGGTGCCGGACATGCCCGATACCGCCAGTGCGCCCATGATCAGGCCCACACCCGCCATCAGACCGGTCAGTTCAGCGAACAGGGCACCGCAGGCTTCGGCGAATTCCTTGAACTGCTGCCACTGCCAGCGGCTGTGTTTACGCAATTGGTTGATGACCAGCAGCAGAGCGGTAGCGTAGAACGGTGCAATAGCCTCCTGCTTCATGAACAGCAGCATCCAGATCAGGAACGCGAACACGAAGATGTAGTGCCAGCCCTCCTTCAGCGTCTGACGTATTTTCGGCAGGTCAATGGCTGGCAAGCCCTTGAGCCCGTTGCGCGCCGAATAGAAATCGATCTGGATGAAGAGCCCGAAGAAATACAGAGCCGAGGGAATTGCCGCCGCCAGTGCTATCTCGCCGTAAGGGATGTCCAGAAAGGTTGCCATGACAAAGGCAGTTGCGCCCATGACGGGCGGCATCAATACGCCCCCGGTCGAAGCGCAGGTTTCCACGCCCGCAGCGTAGGTCTTGGTGAAACCGACCTTACGCATGGCCGGGATTGAAAGGGGGCCGGTGGTCAATACGTTGGTCACCACGCTCCCGGACATCGAGCCCATCAGCCCGCTGGAGAAGATCGACACCTTGGCCGGGCCGCCACGCACTTTGCCAAGCAGGGCAAAGGCCAGGTCGATAAAGAACTTGCCGCCGCCGGTGCGCTGCAGGGCGATACCGAAGAGCAGAAAGCCGATGACCAGGTTGGCAAAAGCCTGGGAGGGGATGCCCAGCAGGCTTTCATCGCTGTTGGTGTGATAGATCGCGACCAAATCGATCGGCGTGGAGATGCCGGCAAAACTGTCTGGCAGGTAACCGGCCAGCATGGGAAACAGCGAGGCCATGAAGACCACAACAAAGATTGGCCAGCCGCCGCAGCGCCGCGTGGCTTCGAGGGCGATTGCCCAGGTTAGCAGGCTGATATACACCACGTGCTGTGGGGCCATGTATTCCCAGCCTTCATCCACTGCTTCGTTAGAATAAATGATAAAGAATACGCAACAGCCAATACTGGCGAGAGCCAGCAGCCAGTCATACCAGGGAGTCGTGTTTACACGCCGCCCACGGCCTGCAGGAATGGCAACAAAGACCATGGGCAGCATCATTGCCAGCAAACCGTAAATGTACTGGCTGGTGAGCATGGTAAAGCCGGTGTAGGCGCCCAGGTTGAAGATCTGGTAAATGGCCAGTGCCGCTGTTGCTACAGCAGTAACGCGCAGTAATCTGCCAGCCACCGGATGGCGAATTGATTCTTGTTCTTCGGACATCAGCTGCCTCATGTGCAATCGTGATCGGACCGACCTGCGGGGCCGGAGTCGAATGGGTCTGGCTAGCGCCGAAAGCCCGGATCAAATCCGGCGGCGGTCAAGGCTTCGCCCCGGCGTTTCATCCAGCTGGCCTGAAAGGACTGATCCGATACTGCGGCTTGAGCGAGCTGTTGTTCCCATGCATCAGCGAGTACCGCCTGCCTGTTCAGCAGATTCTGGTTGTGCGCTTCGTATTCTTCGCTCCAGACGCCTTGCTCACGGAAATAACGTACTGCACCCTCGTGATAGGGCATGACCCAGTCAAACACCTGACGACTAAGCTCCCAGCCTTCAGCGCCAGGGGCCAGAGTCTTGAAATTATCGTATTGGTCTTCAACAAACTTTGTCAGTGCATAGACTTCGTCAGTATCCCTGTCCGCGTTGGTGACCAGAATCGGCAGTGCATAACCGCCACCATTCCAGGGGTCCTGCTCCGATACACCCGCACCGCGGGTCTCGAACTGGGGCAGGTAATAGGGGATGACGTTCTTGGCGCGTGCCCAGGCGGCCTTTTCCTCGGCTGTTTCATTGGGCATGTCGAGCCAGTTGATACCCCGTGGGCTGGCCGCAATGCGCTCCATCAATGGGGTACGCGTAGACATTGGCATCACATCGGCATGACCGTTGATGATGGCTTCGATTGCTTCATTGGTACCGGAAGTGTCCACGCGGCGCACGTCGTCCCAGGTCAGCCCACCATAGGCCAGTACTGCCGATGTGATCATGTTGATGGAGTCCGCGCCGCGGATGAATATCACTTTCTGACCCTTGAGGTCTCGGGGGTGTTCAAGATCCGTATCAGCGGCTGCGGCCAGGCCGAAGCTCTGGGTACCCTGTGAGGCCAGGATCATGCGAATCGGTTGCGGCCCCCAGTCGGGTTTATTGAACAGGAATATGCCTTCCTGACCAAAGTAACTGGCGATGCCGCAAAGGCAATAACCGGCTCTTCCGGTCTTCAGCGGGATCATTCGGGAAACATCGTTACGCCCGGGCAGAATACGAATATTGCTGCCTTCCTCGAACTTCAGTAGCCCACCCAGTGCAGCGGCCTGTGCGTAACCGGCAGCACCGGTTCCGTAAGCGGTCCAGACCATTACGCGAGGCAAGGCAGATTCATTGGTGGATTCAGTTGCGGCGGTTGCCGGCAGAGCCAGCGCCAATGCCAAAGCGGCAGTAAACCTGTGCAGGAAGATTCGCATGGATGTCACCTTATTATGTTTCGCTGTGCGGAACATTGTTGTATTTATGTTTCGCTCACCAAAACAGCATTTTACTTTGCGTGGGACACATTGCAAAAGGCTTGGCGTAATGAAAGGTTAATCAGGGAAGGGAAAGTGATAATAAATGATACAGATTGTTGCCGAAGATCAACTGAAAACTGCAAGCTACAGATGATTCAAGGGGCCGGGTTTCAAGACAACTGAAAAGGCTGTCTGGATCACCGTTGTTGCGGCAGTGGGGGCAACCAGTGCGTGTTTGCGCCATGACCCGGGCATAAAAAAACCCGACTCTCACGAGTCGGGTTATTCTTCCAGCTTGCGGCTGGATTCTTACACCTTGCTTTCCAGTTCGGGAATCGCTTCGAACAGGTCAGCAACCAGACCGAAGTCGGCTACACCAAAGATGGGTGCTTCTTCGTCCTTGTTGATCGCAACGATCACCTTGGAGTCTTTCATGCCAGCCAGGTGCTGAATAGCGCCTGAGATACCAACGGCAATGTACAGGTTTGGCGCGACGATCTTACCAGTCTGACCGACCTGCATGTCGTTGGGGACGAAACCGGCATCAACTGCGGCACGTGATGCGCCTACTGCAGCACCGAGCTTGTCAGCGAGCTTGTAGAGCATCTCGAAGTTTTCACCGTTCTGCATGCCGCGGCCGCCGGAAACGACGATCTTGGCACCAGCCAGTTCTGGACGATCGGACTTGGCCAGTTCTTCGTTGACGAAGGTGGACACGCCGGCATCCTGGGCGCTGGAAACGGCTTCAACACTGGCGCTGCCGCCTTCGGCAGAAACCGGATCAAAACCGGTGGTACGCACGGTAATAACCTTGATCGCCGCATCGGACTGTACGGTAGCGATTGCGTTACCGGCATAGATTGGGCGCTTGAAGGTATCGGCGCTTTCAACGGCGATGATCTCGGAGATCTGATCGACGTCCAGCAGGGCAGCAACACGCGGCATATAGTTCTTGCCGTTGGTGCTGGCTGCGCAGATCACGTGGCTGTAGCTCTTGCCCATCTCGGCAATCAGCAGTGCTACGTTTTCCGGCAGTTGGTGGCCGTAGGCAGCATTGTCTGCCAACAGGACCTTGCTAACGCCTTCGACCTTGGCCGCTTCATCAGCAACCGCGGAGCAGCCTTCGCCGGCAACCAGCAGATCAATGTCACCGCCAATGGCCTTGGCCGCGGCAACGGTGTTCAGGGTCGCAGCATTCAGCGCGGCGTTGTTGTGTTCGGCAATAACCAAAATTGTCATTTAGATCACCTTGGCTTGATTCTTCAGTTTGTCGACCAACTCGTCCACAGAACCTACCTTGATACCGGCACTGCGAGCGGTGGGGGCTTCAACCTTGAGAGTCTTGACCGTGGAGGCGGTGCTGACACCCAGATCTTCGGGCTTGACCACTTCCATCGGCTTCTTCTTGGCCTTCATGATGTTCGGCAGAGACGCGTAACGCGGCTCGTTCAAGCGCAGGTCGGTGGTCACGATGGCGGGCAGTTTCAGATCAACTGTCTGCGCACCGCCGTCGATTTCGCGGGTAACTTTCACGCTCTCACCGGAGACTTCGACGGCAGAGGCGAAGGTGCCCTGGCCGTAGCCGCTCAGAGCAGCAAGCATCTGGCCGGTCTGGTTGTTGTCGGAGTCGATTGCCTGCTTGCCGAGAATAACCAGCTGGGGCTGTTCCTTGTCGACAACAGCCTTGAGCAGCTTAGCTACAGCCAGTGAGCTCAGATCATCCGCGGATTCGACCAGAATGGCGCGATCGGCACCCAGTGCCAGGGCGGTACGCAGCTGCTCCTGAGCAGCGGTCGGACCGATGGACACAGCGACAACTTCAGTCGCGACGCCTTTTTCTTTCAGGCGCACGGCCTCTTCCACAGCGATTTCGCAGAAGGGGTTCATGGACATCTTGACGTTGGCGAGATCGACACCGGTATTGTCCGCTTTGACGCGAACCTTGACGTTGTAATCAACCACGCGCTTAACGGCGACGAGGATTTTCATGGACGCTAGTCCTCCACAAGTCTATGGGACGCCCGGGGGCGCACGACAATATAAGGGGTTGCATAGGATACCGGGCCAAAACACGGCCCGATAGTGCCAATTTGCTAAAACACATGGCAAATACGCCGGAATGACGGCGAAATTGCCGTCATTCCGGTTAAGGCGACCTTCAGGCCACGCTCATCAGCTTAGCGTATGCTTCCAGATGATGATCGTCGTCACCCAACTGGTGGCTGATCATGACCAGGCGCTTGGCGTAGTGGGCAGCGGAGTATTCCCAGGTCATCGCGATGCCGCCATGCAGCTGGATCGACTCTTCGGCTACCTTGCGGGCCGAGCGATTGACCAGGAACTTGGCTGCAGTCAGCGTGCGGGTGCGCTCAATGCTGTCTTCCTCGCTGGCAACGCAGGCGGCCAGAATGGTCATCGACGTAGCCTGTTCCAGCTCGGTACGCATATCGACCATACGGTGCTGCAGCGCCTGGAACTTGCCGATCGGCACGCCAAACTGCTTGCGCTGCTTGAGGTAGTCCAGGGTCATGTCGCACGCGACTTCCATTGCACCGATGGCTTCGGCGCAGAGGGCAGCCATGCCACGACCGGCCTGGTAGGTGATGGCAGCAAAAGCTTCGCCGGCTTCACCCAGCAGCTCGCCCTGGGCATTGTCCAGGAACAGCTCGCAACCCTTGCGGCCATCAACGGTCGCAAAGTCACGGCGGCTGACACCGGCGCCCTTGGGGTCAACGATAAACAGGCTGATGCCTTTTTCGTCACGAATGTCACCTGCGGTACGGGCAGATACCAGGATCTTGCCTGCAGTGTGACCACCAATAACGACTGCCTTGCGGCCGCTCAGAGTCCAGTTGCTACCATCCTGCTTGGCAGTGGTCTGTACATCGTTGAGCAGATAGTGGCTGCTCGGCTCGTCCAGTGCGACGGCGGCCTGCAGTTCACCGCTGGCAATGGAACCCAGCAGCTCATCTTTCTGACTGTCTGAACCCAGCTGGGTAATCAGACCGCCAGCCAGGATGACCGACTCCATGTAGGGCTCCAGGGTAATACCGCGACCCAGCTCCTGCATGATCAGCATGTTTTCCACACCGGTACCACCAAAGCCACCGAGTTCCTCGGGGAATGGAATGGCGGTCAGGCCCAGCTCACCCATCTGTTGCCAGAATTCGGGGCTGAAGCCGGTTTCGCTAGCGCTGAACTTCTCGCGCTTGTCGAAGGTGTAGGCGTCGCGTACCAGACGCGCCGCGGTTTCCTGCAGCATCTGTTGCTCTTCTGTGAGTTTGAAGTCCACGACTAATCTCCTACAGTTCCAGAATCATTTTCGAGACGATGTTCTTCTGGATCTCATTGGATCCGCCGAAAATCGACAGTTTGCGCATGTTGAAGTAGTCGCCCGCCAATGCAGGGCTGGACTCGCTGTTCAGCATGTCGCCGTCAAAGTCATATTCCAGCTCTTCCGGCAGGAAGGGCAGTGCGTACGGCCCGATGGCCTTGCGCAGCAGGTTGGTGATCGCCTGACGGATTTCAGTGCCCTTGACCTTGAGGATCGAGCTCTCTGCACCGGGTACACCGCCTTCTTTCGCCGCAGCGATGATACGCAGTGTGCTCATTTCAGCAGCCATCAGCTCAATCTCAACCTGAGCTACCTGGGCGCGGAAAACCTGATCATCGATCAGCGGCTTGCCGTTCTTGTGCTGTTGGGTAGCCACTTTCTTCAGGTGAGTAAGAGCAGCCTTGGAAGCGCCGATGCCGGCCAGACCTGTACGTTCGTGGGTCAGCAGGTACTTGGCGCAGGTCCAGCCCTTGTTCTCTTCACCAACCAGGTTTTCGACCGGCACCTTGACGTCATCGAAGAAGACTTCGTTGACTTCATGATCACCGTCGAGCGTGATGATCGGACGCACGGTGATACCGGGAGTCGCCATATCGATCAGCAGGAAGGAAATACCACGTTGCTGCTGGGCTTCGGGGTCGGTGCGTACCAGACAGAAGATCCAGTTGGCGTGCTGGCCCAGAGTGGTCCAGGTTTTCTGACCATTGACGATGTAGTGATCACCGTCGCGCACTGCGCGGGTTTTCAGCGAGGCAAGGTCGGAACCTGCACCGGGCTCGGAGTAGCCCTGGCACCACCAGTCTTCACCCGACAGGATGCGCGGCAGGTAATGTTGCTTCTGTTCTTCGGTACCGAACTTGATGATTACCGGAGCAACCATGTTTACGCCGAAGGGAACAGTGCGCGGCGCGCCATAGGCAGCGGACTCTTCATCGAAAATGTGCTTCTCGACAGGGCCCCAAGTGGTCCCGCCGAACTCTACTGGCCAGCCCGGTGCATACCAGCCGCGCTTGGACAGAATATTCTGCCAGCGGTCGTGATCTGCCTTGGACATGTTCTTGCCATTTTTGACTTTGGCAGCGATGTCCTCTGGCAACTCGGTCTTCAGGAAATCCCGCACTTCATCGCGGAAGGCGAGTTCTTCTGGGGTGTAATGAATGTCCATGTCAGGTCCTCGTTGAAATACAGTTCCGGGACTGCGACTCATGCCGCACGGCCCAGGTCATTAATTAACAGCTATCAGAGGTCAGCGAACTTGCGTCCTTCTCTGGCAAGCTTTTCCAGCAATGGAGCAGGTTTCCACCAGGCGCCATGTTCCTTATGGAAAGCGCTGATCCGGGCATACACCTGATCCAACCCAAGACTGTCAGCATAGAACATCGGACCACCTTGATGTGCAGGGAAGCCGTAACCATTGATGTAAATGACGTCGATGTCACTGGAGCGTTGGGCAATACCTTCCTCGAGGATCTTGGCGCCCTCGTTGATCAATGCAAACAGCGTGCGCTCAAGAATGTACTCGTCGGACAGCTCCCGCCGCTCAACGCCTTGTTCCTTGGAAGCGGCCTCGAGGATTGCCGGCAGGGCCGGATTTTCCTGGGGCGTGCGCGAGCCAGCTTCGTAATTATAGAAGCCGCGACCGGTCTTCTGTCCAAGCATACCTGCCTCGGCCATGCGATCAAGGATCGTCGGCAATTTGAATTCCGCTGGCAGGGTCTGACGCTGGCGAGTGCGGATGCTCAGGCCAATATCCAGGCCGGAGAGATCACGCATCGCAAAGGGGCCCATGGCCATGCCGAACTTGCGTAGCGCGCCATCGACCTGGGCTGGAGTAGCGCCTTCCTCAAGGAGGAATTCGGCTTCCCGGCCGTACTGGAACACCATGCGGTTGCCAACAAAGCCGTCGCATACGCCAACCGGCACTGCTACTTTTTTCAGCTTCTTGCCGATTGCCATGGCGGTAGCCAGAACGTCCTTGGCGGTTTTTTCGCCACGTACCACCTCAAGCAGACGCATGACATTGGCGGGACTGAAGAAGTGCAGGCCCACTACGTCCTGCGGACGCTGGGTAAATTCGGCGATCTGGTTCAGATCCAGCGAAGAGGTGTTACTGGCCAGAATCGTTCCGGGTTTGCAGTGTTTGTCGAGTGCCTCGAACACCTTCTGCTTGACGCCCATGTCTTCGAACACGGCTTCGACAACCAGGTCCACGCTCGACAGGTCGGCGTAATCGATGACCCCTTCGACCAGCGCCAGACGCTTGTTCATGGCGTCTTCGGTCAGGCTGCCGCGCTTGACGCTCATCATGTAGGTATCGCGGCAACGCTCCATGGCCTTGGCCCTGGCGTCTTCGCTGATTTCCAGAATCTTCACCGGGATGCCGGCGTTGGCAAAGCACATGGCGATGCCTACGCCCATGGTGCCACCGCCGATAACGCCTGCGGATTTGATCTCACGGGTCGGAGTGTCCTTGGGCAGGTCGTCGATTTTCGAAGCAAGGCGTTCGGTGAAAAACGCGTGGACCAGTGCTCCCCGCTGCGGTGATACCAGGCACTCGCCGAACAACTCGCGCTCGCGGGCCAAACCCTGTTCCAGGGGCAGGGTGAAGGATGCCTCAACCGCCGAAACGCAGCGTTGGGGTGAAAACAGACCAGGCGTTTTCTTGTCGATTTCGGCACGCTTGGCGGCGACCAGTGCTGCGTTGTCCACGCCTTCCAGCTTGTCGGTACGCTCGCCGGTGCGACGCGCGCCTTTGCCATCGCTGAGAAGCTTTTCGGCATAGGCAATACCGGCAGCGGTCAGGTCGCCGTCGATCAGCTCATCGATAACGCCTAGCTCGAGTGCCTCGGAGGCGCTGATTGGAGCGCCACTGACGATCATGTCCAGCGCTTTCTCGACGCCGACCAGACGTGGCAGGCGCTGGGTACCACCGGCGCCCGGTAACAGGCCCAGTTTCACTTCCGGCAAGCCGACCTTGGCGCTTTTCAGCGCGATACGGTAATGACAGCTGACGGCCACTTCCAGACCGCCACCCAGGGCGGTACCGTGGATAACGGCAACGCTCGGCTTGCTTCCAGCCTCGATACCATTGACCACTTCGGGCAGGCCTGGTGCCTTTGGTGGCTTGCCGAACTCCTTGATGTCGGCGCCGGCAATGAAGGTTGAACCTTCACACACCAGGACGATGGCTTTGACTTCGGGATCGGCTTCGGCGGCCTTGAAGCTGTTCTGCAGGCCCTCACGGACCGCGATACCCAGTGCGTTGACCGGTGGGTTATTGACCCTGACAATCGCTATGGCGCCTTGTCGTTCCAGTGTGACCACGTCCGACATGCTCGTTCTCCGTCTGTTGTGATGACTAAAGCTGTTCCACTTGATATTTCGCTTCGTGTTTCGCTGCCAGTTTCACTATGCGAAATAATGAAATTCTATTCCGCCAGGCAAAATACAAAAAAATAACGCTGTTGTCGATGCCCCGTCCTAGTGAAATGCGCACCAATCAATCAGCGTGATGGGTAGGGTCAAACCCCCAGCCGCTCAATATCACGAGCCAACATGGCCAGCTGATGTGCCAGTTGATTCTGTACCTTTTCCTCGGAAACCAGGTAGGAAGGGGCGCCACAGGTCAGTGCCATGAGTGTGCCGTCCTGCAGATGTAGAGGCACGCCGGCGGCATTGACGTTGCGGTCCCAGTCGCCCAAAGACAGGCAAAAGCCATGGCGCGCATAATCCTCGAAAGCCTTTTCCAGCCGCACTGCAGTCTCTGGCCAGGTATCCGGACTGCGGCTGGCAAGAGCGGCGATCACATGACTGCGTTCCTCGTCCTTCATTGCCGCGAGATAGGCACGTCCTGCAGCCGTGGTGCCCAAGGGCAAACGCACGCCTACATCCATACGCAGTGAAGTCGTTTCGGCGGGGCGGCAGTTTTCCACGTAGATCATGGATAAGCGGTCGCGGCAGGTCAGGCCTACGGAGGTATTGGTCGAACGGGCGAACTCATCCATGTAGGGCTTGGCCAGCTGGCGAACTCGCAGGTTGGATACATAGGCATAGCCCAGGGCAAGTACGCCGGAATCCAGCTGGTATTTTTCCAGTTGTGGCGAATAACTCAGGTAGCCCAGTTTGGTCAGGGTATAGGTCATACGCGAGACGGTCGGTTTGGGCAGACCGGTGATCCGGGCGATATCCTGATTACCCATGACTACGGCCCCCTGGCTGAAGGCGCGCAGTACATCGAGTCCGCGCGATAGCGCCTCGACAAATTTGCGATCTTTGGCCGGTGTGGCTTCACTGAGAGTACTGAGGTCGTCGTTCATGGCCTGTTACCTTGCTAAAGCGTAGCCTGCATCCACGATCAACCTCTACGGTGAGGGGGAGCGGCATTGTTCTGTTTTTATTGTGACGCAGCCGGTTTTCCCCGGTTCTGCCTGGCGGTATCAGTCTACCTGCGTCTCAATGATTGCACAGCAAAAGCGGATAGAATAGCATCTTTTTGGTATTGTATTTCGCTGTGCAAAATAACGATTCAAATAAGAGGTTTTCATGTCGACACCCGTTCATTCCATCGTTGGCGACCAATTGGCCCAGTTGGGACACACCAATCTCAGTGAAGTCCTGGCCAAGGCCTGTCAGGATTACGGTGACAAGCCGGCTTTCTCCTGCGGGACCGATACGCTGAGCTTCAACGAACTGGAAAGGCGTGCTGACGCCTTTGCCCGCTATCTGCGCGGCCCGGCAGGGCTGGAGCCGGGTGATCGGTTGGCCATCCAGTTGCCTAACCTGTTGCAATATACAATCGCCATTTTCGGTGCACTGAAAGCGGGTCTGGTCATCGTCAATACCAACCCGCAATACACGCCCTACGAAGCCCGTCATCAATTTGCCGACTCCGGGGCCAAGGCTGTCGTGGTGCTCGACAAGTTGATCCCTCTGGTGCGCAAGATTCAAGGTGATACCGAGATCGAGTTGCTGATCGTTACCGGTGTGGATGATTTTGCCGATCCCCAGTACGCCACCACCGAGGACGATGAAGTACGTTTCATGCAGGCATTGCGTGAGGGCGAGAAGCTACCGGCTGTCAAACCCGAACGTGATCTGGATGATCTGGCGCTGCTGCAATACACAGGCGGTACAACGGGCGTATCCAAGGGCGCCATGCTGTCGCACCGTAACATCCTCAGTAACGTTCTTCAGGCGACCAACGTCATTCGCCCGGGCGACGTGGAATACGGTAATGAAGTGCGAGTCTCTCCGCTGCCGCTCTATCATATCTTCGCTTTTACCGCGAACTGCATTGCTTCGGTTGCCACCGGATTTCACAGTGTGCTGATTACCAATCCACGTGATCTCGACAGCATGATGGCCGATCTCAAGCGCCATCGGATTACTCTGTTGACTGGTATCAACTCACTGTTTGTCTCGCTGATGGCCCATCCAGAGTTCGATAATATCGACTTCAGTCATCTCAAGTGGGTCAACTCGGGTGGTGCCCCGCTGAACACGGAAATTGCCAAGCGCTGGCAGGCCCGGACCGGTAGCGTGGTCCGCGAAGGTTATGGCCTGACCGAGACGTCTCCCGTCGTAGTGGCTTCGACTGCCTTCACGCCCTACAAGGAAGGCTATATCGGGCGGGCAGTGATCGATACCGAAATGTGCACTGTGGATGATGATGGCAATGAGACGGCCCGCGGCGAGCCCGGCGAGTTGCTGATACGTGGTCCTCAGGTCATGCAGGGCTATTGGCAGCGTCCGGAGGCCACCGCCGAGAGCTTCACCGAAGATGGCTGGCTGAAAACCGGCGATGTGGGCGTCATAGACGAGGATGGCTTCCTCAAACTGGTCGATCGCAAGAAGGACATGATTCTCGTATCGGGCTTCAACGTTTATCCCAACGAGGTCGAAGATGCGGTCATGGTGCATCCTGGAATTCGGGAGTGCGTGGCCGTGGGTATCCCGGACGAGAAGAAGGGCGAGGCGATCAAGCTTTTTGTCAGTCTGAGTGACCCGATGCTCGACAAGGACGCGATCATTGCCCATTGCCGCGAGCATCTGACCGGTTACAAGGTACCCAGCACCGTCGAAATTCGTGAGGATCTCCCCAAGTCGACGGTCGGCAAACTGCTGCGCCGGGTTCTGCGGGACGAGGCACGCGCTGCGGCCGGTGCAGCATGAGTGAGCAGCTGACGTTCAGCATGAGTGACGGGCTGGCCGAAATCACTCTGGATGACGGCAAGGTCAATGCGCTGTCCGAAGTCATGTTGGAAGCGCTGCTCGAGGCTATCGGCAAAGCCGCTGCGGCGGATGCTGCGCTGCTGATCACCGGCCGGCCTGGCTGTTTCAGTGGCGGTTATGACCGCAAGCTGATTCAGGCAGGCGGGCCGGCCTGTGACGCCATGCGCGCTGCAGGCGATCGCCTGACCCTGGCCATGCTGGATTATCCTGCCCCGCTGGTCGTTGCCAGTAGCGGGCATGCCATGGCCAAGGCAGCCTTCATGCTGCTACTTGCCGACTACCGCGTAGGGGTGGCTGGTGACTGGCGGGTGGCGCTCAATGAAGTGGCAATTGGCATGACCATGCCCAGGGCGGCCATGGCGATTGCCCGAGACCGGGTAACGCCGCACTGGTTGTCGCGCTGCGCTTTGCAGGCGCAGGGTCTGAATCCGGAGCAGGCCCAGGCGGCCGGTTTCTACGATGCACTGGAGGCCCCGGAGCAACTGCTGGAAAACAGCAGGGAACAGCTACAGCGCCTGGCCGCGCTGCCGCGCAAAGCCTATCGGGAAACCCGCATGCTACTTAACGGCCCGCTGCGTGAAGCGGTTCTGCCCTGGTTGCAGAGCTGAAAGCATCTGGTTCGACCACCTCCCGGTGGTCGGCCATTTTTCACTCCTTGAAGTAAGCTACCTGCGTACTGGTCAACAGCAGGGTTCCGTCGGCTGCCCACAGGTGAGCGATCTGGTCGGCATAGTTGTGGTGATAGCGGCTGGCACCAGCCCGTCCGAGCAGGAAATCAGTACCGGCACGCTGCAGATCATCCTGGCTGGCATGAAAATAGTGTGTCATGCATACAGTGCCTGCGGGAGTGAAGCGCTGACGGCGGCTGAAAATCCGTGGCGCAAAGATGTCACCAAGGGCGGTCAAGGCGGCAAAATCCAGCGGCCGTGGCGGTTCGTCGCGCACCCAGAGCAGACTGTTGTGGGTCTCGTCGGCTTCACCGGGTCTAAACGCACCACTGACATAGCGCATATCGTAGTGGTTGAACCAGGCGCGCTCCTGCCTCTTAACGCGTGGCAGTTCGTTAACCGCTGGCGCCTGCGGACATGCCGCGACCTGCTCCGACCAGGTTTCCCTGCGGTTGGCAAAAAATGCGGTTGCGCTGGTCATGACTTCACCGTTCTGGCGTAGCAACAGCAACCAGTGCTGTGTGGAGCGGTTGGTCCGCAGGGGAGTCGCTTCAATCTCGAAATCCCCCAGGCCTACCGGCCCAGCAAAGTTGACGGTAAGTGATACAGGATCTCCGAGGCGTTCCGGGTGCAACAGGGCAGCATTCAGGAGAGTCGCGGCGGTCATACCGCCAAAAGGCCCGACCATATTCAGGTAGGCTTCATCGCAATGACCGCTATAACGATTGGGCGCAGTCATTTGCAGGCGGATAGCCTGATCCAGGGCGTGGGATGTGGGGGTAGTCATCGGGGGTTCCGAACTGCGTTGACGGGCGAAATGGCACGGCGTCATACCGTGCCATCGATGGAGAGATTAAGAGGGCAATCAGCCGCGCTGGTAGGTACCAATCAGCCGATTCATCGCCAGGGCGTGGGGCTCTACCTTGGCCAGTAATTCCCAGAGGGTCAGATCAGCCGGCAGTTGCAGATCCTTGTCCAGGGCAATAACCCAGAAGTAATACTTGTGCTGACCGTGACCCTCGGGTGGCATGGGGCCGTTGTAGCCGGTCTTGCCGAAGTTGTTCTTGCCGCGGGTATATTCACCGGTGCCTTCTGCCAGCTCACTCACGGAGCCGGGAATGTTGTACAGCGTCCAGTGAACGAACCCGTAGGTGCCGTTGGCAGAGATCAGTGGGGCGTCCGGATCATGGCAGATGACAGCATAAGCCTGGGTGCCCTCCGGTGGGTTGCTCCAGCCAAGTGCCGGGGACACATCCTCGCCTTCGCCGGTAAAACGGGCAGGGATGGCACCGTCGTTAGTGAAGGCGCTGCTGGTCAGTTGCATGTCGTTGGAAAATGCGAAACCCATACTGTACTCCTTGATTGTCAGCGATTGAGTGATCGGTCTCAGTTGATCAGGGCGCTGAGCAGCCATAGGCCGAGTAGCAGCCAGACTACCGCCCCGATAAAGCGCCGGCGCATAAGGGAGCGCACGCCAGCGTAGATCAATAACAGCCCGATAATGACAGCGATAACGGTAAATACATTGCTGTCGACCCCCAGTGCGCGGGAAAAGCCGTTAACGAAAGCGGTGCTTGCACCGCTCAGAATGTGAAATACCCAGGCCAGGCTGTCGACAACAAAACGCACCAGCGTGCCCAGGGCTTCTCCCAGCCATTCGAAGGGATTGGACGATAATTGCATCAAATGTTTCCAAGGTGAATTCAGGCTTTAACGCAGGCATACCTTAGCAGAACTCTCAGACAAGCCATACGCAGGCTTGGTCCCTCGGTGCCCGGCACTCCGGCACAAAGCTCTAACGAGTATTGGCCGGGGTGACGATATGGCTGTGTTCAGACCCGTTCGATCACGGCAGCAACGCCCTGGCCGAGACCAATGCACAGGCTGACCAGCGCATAGCGCTTGCCGGTGCGCTCAAGCTGGCGCAGGGCGGTGAGGGTCAGACGAGCGCCTGATGCACCGAGCGGATGGCCCACCGCAATGGCTCCGCCATTTGGGTTCAGGCGTGGGTCGTTGAAGTCCAGACCGAGCATTTTTGCACAGCCCAGCACCTGGGAAGCAAAGGCCTCGTTGATCTCGATTACGTCCATGTCATCCAGGCTCAGGCCAGCGCGGGACAGTGCTTTCTTGCATGCCTCGACCGGACCAACGCCCATCAGACGTGGTTCCACACCGGCAACCGCGCCGCTGAGAATGCGCGCGCGGGGCTTGATGTTGTATTTCTTGCCTACTGCCTCGTTACCGATCAGCAACGCTGCAGCGCCATCATTCACACCTGAGGCGTTACCCGCGGTGACCACACCGCCCTCAAACAGCGAGCGCAGCTTGCCCAGCGCTTCCATATCACTCTGGGGTCTGGGGTGCTCGTCCTGGTCGACGACCTTGGCTGGCTTCTTACGGCCCTGGGACACCTCGATCGGGTGAATCTCTTCGGCAAAGAAGCCGTCGGCACGAGCCTTTTCATACAGGGCCTGGCTGCGGGCAGCGTAAGTGTCAGCTTCCTCACGGGTGATCCCCAACTTCTCGGCGACGTTGTCTGCAGTCTCGGGCATGGTGTCGCAGCCATATTCCTTCTCTACCTTCGGGTTTGGAAAACGTGCCCCAATGGTGCTGTCGAAGGCGCGGAACTCGCGGGAGTAGGGGCTCTCGCTCTTGGCTATAACGAAGGGTGCGCGGCTCATGCTTTCAGCCCCGCCGGCGATGATCAGTTCACCCTCGCCAGCACGGACCATGCGATGGGCGTCCAGCACGGCGGCCAGACCCGAACCGCACAGACGGTTTACCGTCAGACCCGGTACTTCCTGGGGCAGCCCGGACAGCAGCGCGGCGTGGCGGGCGATGTTGCGCGCGTCCTCACCTGCCTGGTTGGTGCAGCCCATCACGACGTCTTCATATTCACCCTGATCAAAGGGGTTGCGGGCAATCAGTGCACGCATCACCTCTGCGAGCAGGTCGTCCGGGCGTACGCTGGCCAGGGCACCGGCATGGCGTCCGAAGGGAGAGCGCAAACCATCATAAATATAAGCAGTCATTGGTCTTACTCCTGGAAATCGGGTGTTGTAAGCGGCAGATCAAGCTGCACCCTGCGACGCAGCCAGGGGCTGGGGCGGTAACGGGGCTCACCATAGGTCTGCTGCATATTGTTGAGAATGGTCAGTATGGTTTGTTTTCCATAATGCTCACCAAAGGCCAGGGGACCCTTGGGATAGCCGAGGGCTAATTGTATTGCGCGGTCCAGCGTCTCCGGGGTGGCGATACCTTTCTGGGCAATCTCGCTGCCAAGATTGACCACGCCGGCGATCAGGCGCTGGATAACAAAGCCGGGAGAATCGTTAATCACTTCCACAGGAACGCCGTCGGCAGACAGTGCCTGACGTGCCTGGGCAACCAGCGAGGCCTCGACGGCGGGCTGGCGCATCAGCGTGCGGCGCTTGTCCCAGTTGACCAGGCTATCGAGCGCGAGTGTTCGCGCAGCGGGTAGCTCCAGACGGGTCAGGGCGGCGGTGCAGTCCTCGCCCAGGGGCGTGATCAGGCAGATTGCCTTGGCGGAGGGTTGAGGACCATCCTCCAGGGTCGCGCCAGCGGCTCCGAGCACGCCCGCGACCTGAGTGCGCAGGGCCGCGTCGTCGCTTTGCAGCCAGAAAGGGCGGTCGACCAGCACAGTGTCGGGAGCGGTTTCCTGGGGCTCGATCTTCTGGCCGTCTTCATAGCGAAAGAACCCCTGGCCAGTCTTGCGTCCGAGCAGACCCGCCGCCACGCGTTGGGCAGCGATGAACGAGGGCGTATAACGGGGGTCGTGATAGAACTGCTCGTAGACCGACTCCATCACTGCATGGGACACGTCCAGTCCGGTCAGGTCAAACAGCTCGAAGGGGCCCATGCGAAAGCCCGGACCGTCGCGCAGGATACGATCGATCTGCGCCGGCGAGGCCACACCTTCGCTGAGCAAACGCAATGCTTCGGTACCGAAGGCACGACCGGCATGGTTGACGAGAAAGCCGGGTGTATCCGGCGTGATAGCTGCAAAATGCCCAGCCTTCTCTGCCAGCGCGACAAGGCCTTGAATCACGTTCTCATCGGTTCGCTCGCCACGCACGACCTCGACGATTTTCATCAGCGTCACGGGATTGAAGAAGTGAAAGCCAGCGACTCGTTGCGGGCGTTTGCAGGTGCTGGCGATCCGCGTAACGGACAACGAGGAGGTATTGGTAGCCAGTACGCAGTCGTCACCAACCAGGGCTTCGAGCTGATCAAAAAGTTTTTGTTTGACCTCCAGCAGCTCAACGATGGCCTCGATCACCAGATCGCAGTCCTTGAGGTCGCTCAATTCCTGTGCGGGTTGCATGCATTGCATGGTCGCTTCGAAATCGGCCTCGCTGAGTTTGCCCTTGGCGACCGAGCGCTTGAGCAGATTGCGATTGAAGTCGATAGCATCATCAATGGCTGCTGATCGCGTGTCGTAGATCAGGACCTGTTGACCGCTGCTGGCAAAAAGCTGGGCAATACCCCGGCCCATGGCTCCAGCGCCGATCACGCCAATTCGGTTGAACATGCAATGCCTCCTCGGTTATTCTCATTCCGCTGTGCGAAACAGTATTTCGTTCATAGCCGTGCGAGATTAAATCCTGCGCCGAGCGAGCGCAAGTTCGTCGACAGTGGAGCTGTGGCATACTCTGCAGCCGACTCCCATGCGAAGATCTGCATCAGTGTAGTGAATAAAAGGTGACCTAGCCGTGAACCCCGACCATCGCCAGGCAGTGGCCCAATCCGTAACAGGTTTTTTCCAGGACCTGGGCTGTGAACTGCTCGAATACTCCGAAGGCCGTGCGGTCGTCGGCCTGACGCTGACCGCAAAGCATCTCAATAACGCCAGCAATCTGCATGGCGGCGTCACCGCGAGCCTGCTGGATATCGCCATGGGGCTGTGCGGTACCTGGGCACCCAGTGCCGACGAGCGCCGGGTAGCCATTACCCTGTCAATGAACGTTAACTTCTCGGCAACCGCTGCACTGGGCACGCGGATACGTGCTGTGGCCACGCGCCGCAGCGGCGGCCACAAGATATTCATGGCCTCCTGCGATCTGCTTGATGACAAGGACACACTTCTCGGTTTCGGTGAAGGTGTTTTCAAGAAGGGCGCCTTCCGCAAGGATCTGCCGTGAGCACTGCCCGGTGACACATATGCCCATGGCAAAAATGACGGTTCTGCTGCTTCCCCTGGGTGTCGCCCTGGAGCTGGGTGCATTGCTCAGTCAGGTTGCGTTGCTCAGCTGGCTGGCGGCGCTGGCGTTTCTTGCCTATTTTCTGCTGCATTTCCGGCGGCTCAATCCGTATCCGCGCTGGCTGGGTATCGTTACCCTCGCGGTACTTGTTGCAACCGTAATCAGCCCACGCACGGATGCTTCGCTGTGGCCAAAACTGGCCAGTTCAGCGGCCTACTACACCAGTTTCCTGGGTGCTCTGGGGCTGATGCAGCTGCTGGCCAAGCGCCTGCCGCAACTCAGTGAGCTGCACAAGGCCCTGTTGTCTGGCTCCAAGGTGGTTCTCTACCCCCGGTATGTATTGACCGCCGGGAGCATTGGTTCGATTCTCAATTTCGGGATGATGAATCTGCTTTGTGGAACCCTGGCCACGCACCTGCGCCGGTATCCGCTGACCGATCTGCAGCGCCGCGAAGGCCTGCGCAGCGTCATGGTTACTACCTTGCGGGGTTTCGCGCTGGTCCCGCTCCTGGCGCCCACCAGTGTCACTATCGCGATTATTTCCCGCGAGATGCCCTCGCTATCCTGGAGCAGTATGGTGCCCTATGGCGCCGTAGCCGCAGTGATGATGATCCTGGTTGGCTGGCGGCGTGAAACCCGCGGACTGTTGGCCTTGCGCGACGATATCGGCGACAGCACCCGGGCCGAGGGCATGTGGGGGCTGCTCGGTGGCAGTTTGCTGGGGTTGATGCTGATCGGACTGCTGGCCTGGCAGACCGTACTCAGTGCGCCGCAATCGGCCATGCTGCTGGTTCCGGTGGGTGTCACGCTATATCTACTCTGGCGTGATCGCTCTCCGGTAAAGGCGCTGGACGAGATCGCCGACAACATGTCGAGCATGCATAACGAAATGTTCATCTTCGGTTGTGCGGCTCTGTTGGGCGGTGCCCTGGGGGCCATCGCGCCGCTGGAAGAGATTGCCGCCTGGTTGGCTGCCGAGCCCAAGTACAATCTGTTGTTGGCGGTGGCCAGTCTGTTCAGCACCATCACTCTCGCGGTGATTGGCGTAGCGCCGATTGTTTCACTGTCACTGATAGCCGGTCTGCTATCCCAGCTTGCCCTGCTGGGTGTGCCGATCATGACGCCGGCAGTGGGTCTGATGTGCGGCTTCTCCCTGGCGATGATCTGCTCGCCTTTCGGGCCTTCGACACTGATCCTGGCGCGCTACAGTGGCGAAACGCCGTTTCGTGTGGCCTTCGGCTGGAACGGACGCTTTGTTGCCAGCGTGATGCCGCTGCTCTTGCTCTTGCTGTTTGGCACCTACTGGTGGCATAGCTAGCAAAGCGGCAAGCCGAAAGCTGTACGCCCAAAGGCTCAAGAGGGCGGGTTCAGCTGGTGCAGAGTTACAAGGCACCGGTCAGCAGTCTCGCTTTGCTGTACCGTCGAAGCCCATGGATGGGCGACGACGAGCGCCCAGGGATGGGACAGCGTGTCTGCAAAGCGTGACTGCTGACCGACATCCCACACGGACTAATGCTCAATATGTCGTCAGGCATAATTTTTACACGGGCCCTAAAATGCCGGAACTACCTGAAGTAGAAACCACCCGCCGGGGTATTGCTCCGCATCTCGAGGGCCGCACTGTCACCCGACTGGTAGTGCGCGAGCGCCGACTGCGCTGGCCAATCCCGGAGGACCTGGCGATCCAGATCGAAGGCCAGACCTTCAGCCAGATTCGCCGTCGCGCCAAATACCTGCTCATGGATATTGGTGGGGGCAGCCTGATCAGCCATCTGGGTATGTCGGGCAATCTGCGTCTGGTACCAATCGGTACTACGCCGCTCAAGCACGAGCATGTGGATATCGAACTGGATTCAGGGCTCGCTCTGCGCTACACCGACCCAAGGCGTTTTGGCGCCATGCTCTGGATCAAGTCGGGCGAGGTCCATCCGCTTTTATCGAAGCTGGGGCCGGAACCGTTATCGGATCTGTTCGATGGTGAGCGCCTCTACCAGTGCTCGCGGGGCAAGAGCATCGCCGTCAAGCCGTTCATCATGGATAACGCGGTGGTGGTTGGCGTCGGGAATATCTACGCCAGCGAAGCGTTGTTTGCTGCAGGTATTGATCCGCGCCGCGAAGCCGGACGCATCAGTCGCGCCCGCTATCTGCGCCTGGCTATCGAGATCCGTCGCATTCTGGGCTACGCGATCGAGCTGGGCGGCACAACCCTGCGCGACTTTACCGGCGGTGATGGCCAGCCCGGATACTTTCAGCAGGAGCTTTTCGTTTACGGACGTGGCGGAGAATTGTGCAAACTGTGTGGAAGCACCCTGTCGGAGACCCGGCTCGGGCAACGCAGCTCGGTTTTCTGCCGCCAGTGTCAGAGCTGACTCCCCCGCCAGGCGTGGCCATGACCGATGTATTGTGCTTGAGGGCGGGTTCTGGCTTACTGTCATGGAGCTCTCGCACAACGGTGTGTGCATTATCTTCGCACTCGATTTCCCGATTGAGCGTTTACGCCTACAATGAAGTGTGAAGGCTGTCCTGGACGGATAGCTCAACAAGACCATGGGCCTGTCGGGCCCCAACCAGGGACTTTAATTATGCGCCTGTTACGTCATACCACAGCCTTGATGGCTGGCCTTCTGCTCAGCGCCGCTGCTCAGGCCGTCGAACCTACCCAAACCGGTTATGTCGAAAACGCGGATGAGCCGGGTTATTACGCCATGGTCGGCGATCTGGTCATCGCACGGCCACTGCTGGCAGGTGTCACTGCTATTGGTGCCGCTGCTTTTGTAGTGAGTCTGCCATTTACGCTCTTGGCCGGTAACACCGCCGAGGCAGGACGTGAGCTGGTCCTTCGGCCTGGCGAGGCAACCTTTGTCCGCTGTCTGGGTTGCACCAAAAGCGGTTATGGTCGCAAGCAGAGCGACGAACGCCGCTGACCGCACAAGCCGCGGGTCAGTGATCCGCGGTCGCAGCCCGCAGCCTTTTCACGAGTAGTAGGCTGATGCGCAACATGTTCAAACCCCTCTGGGTGCCAGTGCTTCTGCTGGCCCTCATAATATTGTTCGTCTGGAAATCAGACCTGGCCACCCTGGCGGCCGGGATTTCGCTGTTCATGCTTGGCATGTTTCATCTGCAGGATGGTTTTCGTGCTTTCACTGGTGGTGCGCTTGAGCGCTGGTTGAAGCGCAGTACCAATCGTCTGTGGAAGAGTCTGCTGTTTGGCGTGGCCAGTACGGCCCTGGTGCAGTCCAGTTCACTGGTTACCCTGCTTACCATCGCTTTCATGAGCGCCGGCATGATCAGTCTGGTGGCTGGTATCGGGATTGTGTTTGGTGCCAACCTGGGTACCACAACCGGCGCCTGGCTGATTGCCCTGGTGGGCTTGAAGGTCGACCTATCCGTGGCAGCGATGCCCTTGCTGGTGTTTGGCGTGTTGCTCGGTCGGCGCGCTGAAAGCCTTTGGAAAGGCATTGGTCAGCTACTCCTGGGGATGGGTCTGCTATTTCTGGGTATCGACCTTATGAAGGCGGGGTTTGCCGGTTTCGAGGGCATGCTGACGTTGGACAGCTTGCCTGCATCCGGCTGGGCCAGTGTTCTGCTCTATGCCTTCATCGGCTTGCTGGCTACGGTCCTCATGCAGTCCAGCCATGCCGCGCTGATGCTGACGTTGGCAGCGTTAGCCAGTGGTCAATTGCTTTACGGCAATGCATTGGCCATGGCGGTAGGTGCCAACCTGGGTACCACTGTCACCGCCGTCATCGGTGCTGTCGGCAGCAACAATGCTGGCCGCCGGCTGGCTGCGGCGCACATTCTATTTAATCTGATCACCGCGGTGGTGGCCCTGGCAATTCTGCCGATACTGGTCAGGTCGGTCGATTGGGCAGCCGATCTGTTGGGTATTGCGGCCGACGCGCATACCTTGAAGTTGGCGTTGTTTCATACCCTGTTCAACGTGCTGGGCCTGTTAATCATGTTGCCGTGGATCCCGCTTCTGGTGAAGTACCTGATGCGCTGGCTGCCTGATATGCCGACGGTAGGCGATACCACTTCCGGGGCTGTGACCCTGAGTGAGCAGCCGCGGATGCGTGCGCTGTTTCTGAACGACGGCGCGTTGCTGCATGCCGATACGGCTCTCAAGGTGCTGGATCAGGAGGTGCGTAACCTCGCGGCCCTGTCACGGCAGGTCGTCGCCGCAGCGGTGTATCTGCCGCCGGGCGGTTTGCAGGACCTGTCACCCGAGATGCTGCACCGGTTGGTGCTGCGCAAGGTGCCACTAGAGCAGCGAGAGGACGCCGAGGCGCTCTATGAGCGTCACGTCAAGGGCGTCTATGCGGACATCATCGACTTCAGTAGCCGTATCGACCAGTCCCTGCAGCCTGAGCAGCAGCAGTTGCTGCTCGATGACAACGCGGCGGCCCGCGAGCTGATCGAAGCGGTGAAAGCGGCAAATTATCTGCAGCGGAACCTGCGCAAACAGGTCGATAGCCAGCAGCCGGCCATTCACCAGTCCTATGACATGCTGCGCGAACAGTCGGGTATCGCGATCATCGAGTTGGCGCTGTTATTGGAAATGCGCGGCGACCGCGATGCGCAGACTGCTGTGTTCGAGCATTACGAAGAGGAAGAGGCGCTATTTGCCGAGCATTATCAGCAACAGGTGCAAAACCACCTGCGTAACCGTGAGCTGGATGGCTGGCAAGCGACCTCGCTGCTCAATGACCTCCATGCCGTGCTGCGTATCCGGCGTCACCTGTATCGTGCCCACGTGATACTGGCAGAAAAGCCCATTACTCCATTGGATGTGGCACTGGGTGAGCCGGCAGGTCGAATAGAGCCGACTTTTACTCTGTCATGATCGCTGGTTGAGGCAAGGGTTTGGGGGTGGCCCCGGGCTTCGGCAAAAGCGCGACCCGGGCCTGACCTACGCCGCGAGGGTCGCTGGCTGCGCTCAATGTGTTGGTGGTCTTGTCCCAATGTACCGCGTGCATGTCTCCGTAATCCCGGCCCACGGCCTTGATCTGGTGACCCATGGCTTCAAGTTCTGCCTGTTGCTCTGCATCCAGGGCCGCGTCCTCTACCTGGATGTGGTCTGGCAGGTACTGGTGATGGAAGCGTGGCCGGCTGACCCAGGTGTCCACTGTTTTACCTTCGATTGCCTCCAGCGCTCCCAACAGCACCATGGTGATGATGCGGCTGCCTCCAGGTGTGCCAAGCACCGCCAGCTGCTGGCTGTTTTCCAGCATGGTTGGCGTCATGCTCGACAGCGGACGCTTACCCGGAGCGATTGCATTGGCCAGGCTGCCGGCCAGACCGTAGGCGTTGACGCCCTCGGGATCGGCGGCAAAGTCATCCATCTCGTTGTTCAGTAATACACCCGTACCCGGGACCGTAAAGGCCGCGCCGAAGGGCAGGTTGATACTGAGTGTCGCCGACACTGCATTGCCCTGCCGGTCGATCAGTGAAAAATGGGTCGTGTTGTTGCCCTCGGTGAACGGACTGAGGGGGCCGAGCGCGTTGCTTGGAGTGGCACGGTCAGGGTCGATATCAGCGGCCATGTTGTGAGCATGTTCAACCGATAGCAGCTTTTCGACCGGAGGCGTGACGAAGTCGCTGTCACCCAGCAGCAGGCGGTCGCGGTAGACCCGGCGCATCAGTTCGACCCGTTGATGGGTCCATGCGCTCGAGCCTGATTGCGCCTTGGGTAGCGCTTCCAGGCCTTGAAGAATCCCGGCCAGGGCAATTCCGCCAGCGGAGGGCAATGGTGCGCTGATTACCTCGTGGCCATGGCTCGTGAAACGCACGGGTTGGCGGGTGACCACGCGATAAGCGTCCAGATCGGCCTGTTGCCAGGCTCCGTTGGCTTCCTGCACGGCACTCAGCAGGTGATCGGCCACGGGGCCCTGATAGAAGCCGGCACGGCCCTTGGTTGCCAGTTGCCGCAGGGTTTCGGCCAGCTCCGGCTGGCGGATCACCGTACCCTCGGCGGGTAACTCACCGTCGCGCAGAAACAATCGCGAGGTCTCGGCATCCGCGCGCATGGCTTCGAGCCGGAAGCTACCCAGGGCGCGATACCTGCTGGTAACGGCAAAACCCTGCTCTGCAGCTTCTATAGCCGGCTGCAGACTCTCGCCCAGGGGCAGGTTGCCGTACTGCACGCTAAGCGCGACCAGCGCTGCAGGCAGTCCCGGTATACCCGCGGCCCGTGGTCCATTGATCGCCGGATCCCGTTGTACCTCGCCCTTGCTGTCACGGTAGAAGTCGCGGTCAGCCTTCAGAGGTGCGGTTTCGCGTGCATCCAGAAAGACATATTCAGCTGCCGGCTGGGCGTGCTGGCGCAGCAAAAAGAATCCGCCCCCGCCCAGCCCGGAACTGTAGGGCTCAACCACGCCAAGGGTAGCGGCAACCGCTACGGCTGCATCAAAGGCATTGCCGCCCTGGTCGAGGATTTGGTGACCGGCTGCGGTGGCCATCGGATGGGCACTGGCAACAGCCTGTGCGTTAGGGCTGGCTTGGGCAGACAAGGGGCTGCCCAGCAGGATACAAAACAGCAGGGGAATTGCTGCCAGGCCAGTTCGGCGCGTTCCGTGTTGCATGGGCTTATCGGCCTGTCAGTATGTGGTATTTCTCCAGCAGCTCTTCCTGGCTTTCGACGTGTGCCGGATCCAGGGGGATGCAGTCGACCGGGCAGACCTGCTGACACTGGGGCTCGTCAAAGTGCCCCACGCACTCGGTACACAGGTTGGGGTCGATCACATAGATCTCTTCGCCCTGGGAGATCGCATTGTTGGGGCATTCGGGCTCGCAGACGTCGCAATTGATGCAGTCGTCGGTGATGATCAGGGACATGTATCGGGAACTCCGCGTGAAAAGCCCGACGGTCTATTCGTGATAGCGCTTGATCAGCGCTGCGTTGACAGTCGGGTGCACAAACTTGGTGACGTCCCCGTTCAGCGCGGCAATCTCACGCACCAGCGAGGAGGAGATATAAGAATACTGCTCAGACGGCGTCAGGAACAGGCTTTCCACATCCGGTGCCAGTACCCGGTTCATGTTGGCCAGCTGAAACTCGTACTCGAAATCCGACACGGCCCGCAGACCACGCAACAGCACGTTGGCGTCCACTTTCTTGACGAAATGCGCCAGCAGTTCGGAAAAACCCACCACCTCCACATTCGGTACATGCGCAAGTACTTCACGGGCCATGCTCACCCGCTCCTCGAGCGTGAACGCGGGGTTCTTCTTGGTGCTGGCAGCGACAGCCACAATGACCTTGTCGAACAGCCGTGAGGCGCGCTCCACCAGGTCTGTGTGCCCCTTGGTGATGGGATCGAAAGTGCCGGGATAGAGAACCGTGTTCATTGCGACTGATCCTGCAACAGTGATTGATGCGCTGATGGTAGCCCAATGCCGCCTTCGGGGCCAACCAGCGCGCACCAGGCCGACTAGGCTTGGCCCTGCAGCCGGGTAGCCAGACTGCTGGCCAGTCTGGACACCAGGCCGTAGATCGATAGCTGCGGATTGGCGCCGATGCTGGTGGGAAACAGCGAGCCATCAAACACCGACAGATTCTCAATCTGGTGATGACGGCCCATGCTATCGGTGACTGCCTGGGTCGGATCTTCACCCATGGCGCAGCCGCCCATCACGTGGGCGCTGGCCAGGCGTACGTCATAGATTGCGTAACGCAAGCCCGCAACCTGTTGCTGGAACTCGGCCCAGCTGCGGCTACTCTGGCCCTGGCTGTGCACGGGCATCACGGCTTTGGCACCGGCGGCAAACTGGATCTCGCCCATGGCCAGCCATGCGCGCCGGGCACCGTCCCAGATGTAATCGTCCAGGGGGTAGTCAAGAACCGGGTTGCCGTCGTCGCGCAGCGATACGCTGCCGCCCTGGCTGCGCTCATCGAAGCCGTCACGCATCAGCGCGATCAGAATATTGCTCTGCGCCAGCTTCTGGTTGCGCTCTAGGTTGGTCTGTCCGTGGCCGCCGAACAGTGCCGAGGTGAGACTCGGCTGCATGGGGGGTACCTCGAGCTTGAAACCGATCGGGCCGGTGGTGCCGTTATTCCACTGGAAATGATCTGAGTAGATCGACTGAGGTGCTCCGTAGAAGCCATTGATATCGTTATCGTACTGGGCCAGGTTGAAATTCACTGGATGCAAAAAGGTACGTTTGCCCAGGCGCCCGTGCGGGTCGGGGGCGCCAGACCGCATGAGTAGTCCAGGACTGTTGATTGCGCCGCCGGCCAGCACCACATGGCGGCCGCGCAGGGTAAAGCGTTGGCCATCAGCCAGGGTCAGTCGATCATTCATGGCGCGGCACTGCACACCAATCACCCGGTCACCCTCCATTACCAGCTTTTCCGCGCGGGCTGTATGGATCAGCGTCGCCCCCTTTTCCAGTGCGGCCGGTATCGTGGTCACCAGCATCGACTGTTTGGCGTTGGTCGGGCAGCCGGTACCGCAGTATCCCAGGTTCCAACAGCCACGCACGTTGCGCGGTATGACTTTCCAGTGCCAGCCCAGGCTCTCGCAACCTGCACGTATTACGTCGTTGTTTGCATTGGCCGGGACTGCCCAAGGGGCGACACCCAGGCGTTCTTCCATGCGCGCGAACCAGGGTGCCATGCTCGCGGAGTCCAGGCCGGTCACGCCATGGACATCGGCCCAGTGGGCCAGGGTCTGATCCGGCGTGCGGAAGCTGCTGGTCCAGTTGACTGTGGTGGTTCCGCCCACGGTGCGGCCCTGCAGAATGCCTATGCCACCGTCGGCCGTCGCACGGGCAGCGCCCTCCTGATAAAGCTCGGCGAAGGCCTTTGCCTCGTCATTCTTGAAATCACTCGATGTCTTCAGTGTGCCTTCTTCCACCAGTAACACCTTGAGCCCGGCCTGGGCCAGGATCTCGGCACTGGTGCCGCCGCCGGCACCAGTGCCTATGATGATGACATCGGCTTCGAAGGTCCGCTCGGCGTCAAAATCACTGGCATCAAGCACATGCCAGCCGCGGTCAATACCTTGCAGAAATAGATCAGGAACGGGCATATCAATTTACCTGGTAAGAATCAGATGACGGGCGGGCCGGGGTAGCCGATGGCTGCCCAGGATGCGGGGGTGGCATACCAGGCCATCAGCAGCAACTGACTGAGGGCTGAATGGCCCTGGCGTAGCATGTCCAGCCGACTGTCGCGCCAGCGTTGCAGGAAGGCCTGCACTTCTGCGGGAGATGCCTTGTCCCAGGTGCCCCAGATGCCGGTCATCGGGCCGCGTGTAATGGGCATCGACAGCATGCCGAGCAGATCGGTGACCTGGGTCTGCACTGCTGTGGAGGTCCAGGCCAGGGTGGTATCAAACTGATCTATGGCGGCCTGCAATGTATCCTGGTTGAGTGCTGGATGCGGTCCCACCAGGCCAACCATGATTGCCGCCACCACCGGTATATCCGTATCGCGCAGAACGGAGTAACCAACGCCGGGCCGGCTGCTGCTGCAACCGGAAAGGGTGGCGGTCATGCCGACGGTGGCGAGTGCGGCGCTGGCACCCGCGCCGAGCTTCAGAAACTGGCGCCGGTTGAGCGGCGCGGAGGATAGAGAAGTCATTTTCGGTTCCTGGCGGTCAACGGATAAACAGTTTGTAGACCAGCTTCAGTACCGCACCACCGTAGGGTGGGTAGATAGGCCTGGCCCCGTTGAAGCGTTGCTTGATATACACGCCCTTGGCCTTGCTGAAGGTCAGGAATCCCTCATGGCCATGGTAGTGGCCCATGCCGGAAGGCCCAATGCCACCGAAGGGCATATCATCCTGCGCTACATGCAGAATGGTATCGTTGATACACATGCCGCCTGCATGGGTCTGGTTCATCAGCCGTTCCTGCTCGGGCTTGTCATAGCCAAAGTAATACAGCGCCAGCGGGCGAGGGCGGTCCGCTATGTATTCCATGGCATCTTCAATGGAGTCGTAGGGCAGGATTGGCATCAATGGTCCGAAGATCTCCTCCTGCATGATCTTCATGTCATCGTTGACATCCAGCAGCAGGGTCGGGGCCAGAATCCGCGTGTCACTGAGCTCTTCTTCCCCGGGGTTCAGCTCGATGATCCTTGCCCCCTTGTCGCGGGCATCCTGCAGGTAACCCTGAATGCGCTGGTACTGACGTGGGTTGACCACCTGCGTGTAATCGGCATTGTCACGCAGGCTCGGATAGAGCCGCGCAAACTGGCTGCGTAGCGCTTCGATCAGTTCATCAACGCGATCACGGGGGCACAGGACATAGTCAGGTGCCACACAGGTCTGCCCGGCATTGACGCCCTTGCCAAAGGCGATACGTTCTGCCGCATCTGCAATAGGCACATCCCTGGAGACGATAGCTGGGGATTTACCGCCCAGCTCCAGGGTGACCGGGGTCAGGTTCTCCGCCGCAGCGCGCATTACATGCTTGCCTATGCTGGTGGCTCCGGTGAACAGCAGGTGATCGAAGGGCAGTTTTGAAAACGCCATGCCTACCTCGGCCTCACCGGTAATCACTGCAACCTGATCCTCGGGGAAAACATCTCCGAGCATCTGCGCAAAGACCTTTGCCGTCTCGGGGGTGGATTCGCTCATCTTGATCATCACCCGATTGCCGGCCGCCAATGCACCGGTTAGTGGGCCCATGGCCAGATACAGTGGATAATTCCAGGGTACGATGACCCCGACCACGCCCAAGGGTTGATAGATTACCTTGGCCTTGCCCGGCTGGAATGCCATGCCCACATGGCGGCTGGACGGCTTCATCCAGCGGCGCAGGCGCTTGCTGACGTACTTGATACCTTCCAGGGCGGGCAGTATTTCTGCCAGCCTGGTCTCGTCAGCAGAGCGCCTGCCAAAGTCGCTGCTGATGGCCTGAATCAGCGGCTCCTGATAGCGTAAAAGCGCTGCCTTGAGCGATTGAAGGGATTCGATCCGCTTGTCTGCAGTAGGCATGGGATCGTGACGGAAGGCCGCACGCTGTTGCTCGAACAATAGCTGCATACGCGAAATCGACTGCTGCTGGTCCTGCATATAAGCAATATCGGCTACCATGGGAACGCTCCGGCCAGACCATCATGGGCCTGTTTTTATTTGATGTAGGGTATTTTTAGAGCAATTGCTCTAAGCTGTCAATGCAGCTGCCTGTTCGGTGGGGCATCCGAAACATTTCGACACTGAGAGAAGGCATGAAAACCCGCGATCGCATACTCAACGCCAGCCTGCAGCTATTCAACGAGCTGGGCGAGCGCTCTGTAACCACCAATCATATTGCCGTGCATCTGGGTATGTCGCCGGGGAATCTCTATTATCATTTTCGCAACAAGCAGCAGATCATTGCGGAGCTGTTCAACGCTTACGAGCAGCAGGTAGATGCCTATCTGAGTGTGCCGGAAGGTCGATCTTTGGAGATTGCCGACAAGGCACATTACCTGGAGTCGATCTTTGCCGGACTCTGGGAGTACCGTTTTTTGCACCGTGACCTGGAGCACCTGCTCAATAGCGATCCGGATCTGGCCCAGCGTTATCGGGTGTTCTCCCAGCGTTGCGTGCAGAGCGGCCAGACGATTTACCAGGGCCTGGTCGACGCTGACATTCTCTGCCGCGAGCGCACCGACCCACAGGCACTGGCGATTAACAGCTGGCTATTGATGACCGGTTGGGTGGGGTATCTGTACACCACAGTGCTGGACGCCGAGCAGCCGCAGTTGACGCCGGATCTGCTGCGCCGCGGGGTTTATCAGGTGCTGGCGCAGGAGCGGGGACTTTTGACCGAGCGCGCGCGCGATGCCGTTCATGCCATGCTGGATGATTACTACGTAGCGCTTTAAGCCCGGCCCTGCTCAGCAAACCATTGCGGCAGGCGTCGTTCCAGGTAGAAGCGGGGATTGAACGGGGAGCCCTCCACAAAACCCACATGCCCGCCACCTGCATGCAGTTCGAAACGGGTGCTGCTGGATAGCTCGCTTTGCTCAGGCAGGCTGTGGGCATAGACGAACGGATCATTCAGGGCCTGGACGATCAACGTGGGTATGCTGATGGTGCCCAGGAAAAAACGGCTGCTGCAGCGACGATAATAATCCTCGGCGCTGGCATATCCATGCAGCGGCGCAGTTACCCGGTCATCGAAATCCCAGAATGAATCCATGCCTTCCAGCGAGCCCAGTGCGGCCAGGCTGGCATGTTCCGCGTCGCGGCCCTGGTGGGCAAACAGGCGTTGTTTGTTCCTGACGTAGGCCAGCATGTCCCGCATGAAACGCGCCTGATAAACCCTCGAAAAACCCAATTGCAAACGGTCGGCGCACTGGTCCAGGCGGAAGGGGACCGATACCGCGGCGGCGGCTTGCAGAAGCGATTTATCGCCGCGCTCGCCGAGGTATTTCAGCAGCACATTGCCGCCTAGGGAGTAACCTGCTGCATGGAGGCGCCGATCCGGGTCGGCGGCATGCAAATGCGCAATGACCTCGGCAAGATCCTCGCTGGCGCCGGAGTGGTAGCCGCGCGCCAGATGGTTGGGCTCTCCGGAGCAGCCGCGCCAGTTCACCGCCACGCTCGGCCAGCCCATTGCGGCGAGTGCGCTCTGCTGGCCGAGGATATACAACGAGTCCGAGCTGCCGGTCAGGCCGTGCAGCAGTATCACGCAGGGCTGGTCCGACGTTTCCGGCCCGTACCAGTCCAGGTCGAGAAAGTCGCCATCGACAAGCGTCAAACGCTCACGCCGTCGATCCAGCGAGGGTGTTGTCCGACACAGCGGGCCATAAAGTGTTGGCAGGTGCCCGCCAGGCAACCACTTGGCGGGTCGAAACGCCGTCATGCGTTACGTTGCCAGAGGCTGTACCAGACCTGCCCGGCACGCTTCTCGCGGTGCAGGCTCCAGGTGGCCGGGCGGGGCAGTTCGCTTGGCCGGCATTCGCTTTCGGTATAGATCAGAGCGTCAGCGCTCAGCCAGCCATTGTCTTCCAGTGCTGCGCAGGCTGGAGCAAGCAGGTCCTGGCGGAAAGGTGGGTCAAGGAAAGCAATCTGGAAAGGCTCAGCCGGCGTGCTTGCCAGCATTGCCAGGGCATCCTTTTGGCGTACTTCGGCGCTGTCGCACTGCAGCGTCTGCAGGTGGCCGCGCAGGGTGTTTACCACCTCGCGGCTGGTATCGCAGGCGAGTACCCAAGCGGCACCGCGTGAAAGGGCTTCCAGGCTCAGCGCGCCGCTGCCGGCAAAGGGGTCGATACAGCGTGCGCCTTCGATATGGCCGCTCAGCCAGTTGAACAGGGTTTCGCGTACCCGATCCGGGGTCGGCCGCAGGCCTGGTTGCTCGACGAAGCTGAGGCGGCGACTGCGCCAGGTGCCGGCAATGATACGCAACTGGCTTTGCCGATTTGAAGCTGGCCTCATTCCGTTGGCTCCAAGGGTTCGTCAGGCACGATGACCTCGTTTGTCGCTTGCACACCTTCCACTTCATCTACTTCGGCCAGCACGGGTTCTGGGCCCACGGTCACAATCAGCCGACGTTGCGGATCGATAAGTTGCTGGAAGGCCTCGCGGACGTCTTCTATTTCCAGCTTCTCAACCTGGTCGAGAAAAAGCTGCATATGGTTGAGGGGTAATCCGTAAAAACCGATCATGCCGAGTTGGCCGACAATGGCATCATTGCTGGCCGTGGACAGGGGGAACTGGCCCATAATCTGGCGTTTGGTGCGCACCAGCTCGGTCTCGGTAGGCCCCTCTCGGACAAATTCGTTCAGGGTCGCGTCTATCACTTCCAGTGCCAGTTCAACCTGATCATTGCGCGTCTGCATGCCGATCTGGAACGGTCCGGCAGCCTGCATGGGCACCAGACTGCTGCTGACCGAATAAGACAGTCCCCGTTCTTCGCGGATCTGCTCCATCAAGCGTGAGCCGAAACCGGAACCACCGAGCATCTGGTTGCCCACGTAGAGTGCAGCATAGTCAGGGTCCTGCCGGTTGATACCCAACTGCCCGAGCAGAATATGTGTTTGCTGTGAGTTGAACACCACATGTTCATGTCGGGCCGTGACCTGATCCGGCTGGGCCACGGGAGCTGCCGCCGGACCCTGGGGCAGCGCGCGGGAAAGACGACTGGCGATGCGTTCCGCTTCTGCCTTATCGATATCGCCTACCATGGCGATCACCGCGTTACCGGCGGTGTAATATTCGCCGTGGAAGGTATTCAGGATATCCGGCGTCAGCAGGGCCAGGCTCTCGGGCGTGCCCGAGGGCAGGCTACCGTAGGGATGCTCGGGATAGAGTCCCGCCCAGAAGGCTTCGCTACCCAGGGCGCCGGGGCTTTGCAGACGCATTTGCAGGCTGGCTTGCAGCTGATTGCGCAGGCGCTCGAAGGCGTCGACGGGAAACCCAGGCTGGCTGACTACGCGGGTAAACAGATCCAGAGCCGGCTGCAACTTGTCAGTGGCAGTTAGTGACCGCAAGCCTGCCAAGGCCATATCGCGGTGGGAGCTGTTGTCATACTCGGCGCCAAGCTTTTCAAAACCAGCGGCGATGGCGCCGGAGTCCATGCCCTCGATACCCTCGTTGAGCATGCCGTTGGTCACCATGGCCAACCCCGGAAGGGTACCATCTCGGCTGGCGCCAGCCGCGAAGAGCAGCTGCAGATCGAGCATCGGCAGCTCGGCGGCTTGCATGAAATACACCCGCGCACCTTCATCGGTAGTCCAGTGCTGCAGATCCAGGCTGCGCCGCGCTGGCGCCTTGTCCAGATTGACGCGCTGCAGTGACTCCAGAGCGGGCAATGGGTCGGTTGTCGCTTCGGTAGATGGCTCGCTGCTTGGCTCGGTCACAGGCGTCTGCGCCACTGCGGCGGCATCTTCTGCGGGTAACTCTGGTTTTATCGACTTGCTCAACAATAGAGCGAAAACGAGCACCAGTACGACAACGGCCAGGACCCAACGGATCATGGGTATGGGTTTTGCCGACATCAGTTGGCTCCTTGATTGGCAGGTGCTTCAGGTTGCTGAACCGGTGGAGTTGGCAATACGTGACCGAGGGTCAGGCGCTCGGGTACCAGGAACTTGCGGGCCACGGCGCTGACCTGCTCTGGCGTAATAGCTTCAAGCGCGTCTGCGTCCTGTTCGATCAGCTCCCAGGACAAGCCGACACTCTCCAGCTGGCCTATCATGTTGGCCTGATGGGTAATGCTGTCCCGTGCATAGATATCCTGGGCGATAAGCTGAGTCTTGACCCGTGTCAGCTCGGCAGAATCGGGCGGGCTGTTCTTGAGCTGATCAATTTCTTCCCATAGCGCAGCTTCCAGCTCGGCCAGATTCACCTCGCGTGACTGGTTGGGCAGGCCGCTGAGCGTAAACAGAGTGTCGCCCCGGGTAAATGCGCTGTAACTGGCATTGGCCGAAGTGGCCACCGAGCTGCCGCGTTCCAGGCGGCTGGGCAGGCGCGCGCTGTAACCGGCATCGAGTACGCCCTCCAACAGGCGCAGGGCGTGGACCTCCCAGACTTGTTCCGCGGTATTCAGGCTGGGCACGTTGAAGCTCATCAACAAACTGGGCAGCTGCACCTCAACCTCAATGTTCACGTTGCGCTGGGCGCCGCCTGGCAGTTCCAGGGGGATCTTCTGAGCAGGCAGCTCGCCGGCAGGAATCGGTCCGAAATAGGTTTCGACCAGGGGGCGCACTTCCTCCAGTGACACATCGCCGACAATGACCAGAATCGCGTTACCCGGTTGGTACCAGGTGCGATACCAGGCGCGCAGATCCTCAATGGTCAGGCGTTCCAGGTCATGCATCCAGCCAATCACCGGCTGGCCATACGGGCTGGCCATGTGTGCCTGGGTAAGAAAACGTTCGTAGGCCAGACTGTTGGGGTTATCGTCCACGCGCAGGCGACGTTCTTCTTTTATGACTTCCATCTCACGCAGGAACTCATCCTCCGGAAGCTGCGCCGTGTGCATGCGCTCGGCCTCCATTTCCAGCGCAATGGCCAGTTGCTCGCGGCTGAGGACCTGGTAATAGGCGGTGTAATCGCGGCTGGTGAAGGCGTTCTCCTGCGCGCCCAGACTGCCCAGCAGCTTGGAAGCCTCGCCCGGCCCCAGATTCTCGCTGCCCTTGAACATCATGTGCTCCAGTGCATGGGAGATACCGGTCTGCCCGGGCGGCTCGTGACTGCTGCCAACCTGATACCA